>NZ_JAKJSI010000078.1:0-9442 GCF_050336695.1 Photobacterium minamisatsumaniensis
CTCTCAATTGATCGACTCACAATTGATACCAATGCCTTCACCGTCGTATTGGGTCATAACGGCTCTGGTAAATCGACCATGGTAAACATTCTGGCTGGGCAAATGCCTCCAGATAGCGGTACCATTTCACTTAACGGTGAGCAACTGCCGTCATTGAGTGCAAAAACACTCGCACAAAAAATTGCCTTTCTTCCGCAGAAATTACCTGATGTAGCTGGCCTAACAGTAAAAGAGCTAGTCCGCTTAGGTCGATTCCCATGGCGTGGTACGTTCGGTCGTTGGAATAAACAAGACAACAGTATTATTAACCAAGCGATGCTGAAAACCGACACCGCAAAGTACGCCGATAGCCTTGCTGACCAACTCTCTGGTGGTGAACGGCAACGCGCTTGGGTCTCGATGTTACTAGCGCAGGAATCGCCAGTCTTAATCCTTGATGAGCCGACTTCAGCCCTCGACGTTGGGCATCAATACCAACTCATGGAGTTATTGAGCGAACTCAATAAGACCACAGGCAAAGGTGTAATCGTAATTTTGCATGACTTAAACCTTGCACTGCGTTACGCCACCAATATTATCGCCCTGAATAAAGGCAAAATTGCCTTCACTGGCCCACAAGAAGTGCTATTGAATGAGCCAGCATTAAGTGAACTATACGGTGCCGACATTCAATTAATCGATCACCCTAACCAACCCAATAAAGTGGCTGTTGTATGTTAACTGCTAAGTCAAAACTATCATCTATTTCTCGCAGCCTCTCTCGGTATCTAGCCATTGCGGTGATCACTCTTTCAGCAGCCAATGTATCTTATGTATATGCCTCAAGTTCCTCGACAATAAAAAAGGTTGAGGTAACCGATAGCCGTGGGGTACACCAATTAGATCAGCACCCACAACGTATAGTGGCACTCAACTGGGATATAACCGAGCAGCTACTCGAGCTTGGTGTAACCCCCATTGCGATGCCAGATATGGCTGGTTACACCGAATGGGTGGTGAAGCCAGCATTACCTGATGATATTGAAGACATTGGTACGCGCGTAGAGCCCAACTACGAGAAGATTGCGAGCCTAAAACCAGATTTAATCATGATTGCTTCACCGCAGCTTGATTTACTACCACAGCTAGAACGCATCGCCCCAGTCATGTTCTATCAAACCTACAGTGGCGATCATAACAATGCTGAAGCTGCAATTGAAAACTTCCGTCATATTGCCAAGCTCGTTGATAAAGAAGCAGAAGCTGATGCACGCCTAGCGCACATAGAACAACGTTTTTCAGAGCTTAAACAGCAATTAGAAACAGCGTATAACGGTAAGCTACCAAAAGTTGCAACACTGCGTTTTGCTAGCACGACCTCGGTTTATCTGTATGGTGAAAACGCCATGTCTCGTTTTGCACTCGCTAAATTGGGCATCGATGCAGCTATGCCACAACCCAGCAACCAATGGGGAGTTAGCCAAAAGCGCATTACAGATCTACAGCAAGTCGGTAACGGCACCGTGCTTTATTTCCTACCGTTTGCTCAAGAAGAGCAGCTAAAAAAATCAGTTATGTGGCAGGCAATGCCATTCGTTCGCCAACATCGAGTAAACAGTGTTAATGCAACCTGGAGCTACGGTGGCGCAATGTCGATCTTGTACATTGCCGAAGCATTAACAGCCAGCTTACTTGAGATCGCACCAGAATAATGATCAGATACACAACAACATTTTTTCTGCTGTTTATAGCAGGTGTCAGCACCTTACAAATTGGTGCTGAATTAGCTCTTTCTGAGCAAATGAGCCTGTTATACGGCCAGCTTAATGGCAGTCGTTTTGCCGAAAGCTTTGCCGAGTTCATGTTCAGCTACTCACAACTTCCACGCTTAGTCATTGCCTTAATGATTGGTTCAATGCTTGGCCTCGTCGGTAGCTTGATGCAACAACTTACCCAGAACCCAATGATGTCACCGCTAACCTTAGGTACATCGTCTGGTGCATGGCTTGCATTGGTAATTGTGAATGTATGGTTCCCCGAACTCATTGCAGATTACAGTGCGCTTGCCGCTATGTGTGGTGCCATGCTCACCATGGGGTTAGTGATCCTTATTGCGGGGATAAAAAACCTCAGTGGTTTGCCTATTGTTCTATCAGGTATGGCCGTCAACATATTGCTAGGCGCAGTAGCTACCGCGATTATTCTGCTTAATGACCAATACGCGAAAAACCTATTTATATGGGGAGCTGGTGATCTTACCCAAAACGGCTGGGATCAAGTGCTTTGGTTGCTGCCTCGACTTTCAGTAAGCCTCGTGATTTTATTTGCAGCACCACGTATTCTTGCCGTCATGCGTTTAGGACAGCAAGGTGCGGCAGCACGAGGACTGAATGTTATTCCGGCATTTCTGGTATTGATCGCTTGCGGGCTATGGCTTGTTGCTTCATCTATCACCACCGTTGGGGTAATTAGCTTTATTGGGTTACTTGCACCAAATCTTGCCCGATCATTTGGTGCTCGTACTCCTAAAGATGAACTGCTTTATAGCATGCTACTAGGCGCTTTAATGCTGCTCTTAACCGATGGTCTTGCAATTGGATTAAGCCAACTATCAAATGACATGATCCCAAGTGGCACAGCGGCCGCCGCCATTGGCGCACCAGCGCTGATCTGGTTTACTCGCCGCAAGATGAAAGCGCAGGATCAACTATCAATCAAACTGCCACCAAGTCGCGATGCTTTACCTACATGGGCATACTCTGCATTAAGCTTGATAATAATCGGCTTATCAACCATTACCCTCTTGCTGTCTATCACAGAGCTTGGGTGGCAAGTTGCACTACCAACTTCGTTCAGCTGGGAGATCCGTTGGCCTCGACTTATGACAGCATTAGCCGCAGGCGCTGGTTTAGCCGTTGCCGGTACAATTCTACAACGCTTGATTTATAACCCATTAGCAAGCCCAGATATTCTTGGTATTTCGGCAGGGGCAACGTTCACTTTGGTGGCAAGTAGTGTATTTTTCGGCACCACGATTTTCGAAAGCGGCCCTATTGTCGCCTTTGCTGGCTCAATGGTGGTACTTAGTTTGATCTTGTTCTTTGGACGTCGCCATCAGTTTGCCCCTTCAATGCTGATCCTTACCGGTATTGCGTTAACAGCCTTAATTGAAGCACTGGTACAATTTGCCCTTTCGCGCGGCACCGACGACGTTTATACCATCTTAGGCTGGCTAGCAGGCTCAACTTATCGCGTGACACCTACAGGAGCATTAACCCTATTTTTGGGTGTTGCAGTATTAATCGGTTTTGCAATTGCTACTTCACGCTGGCTAACCTTGATTTCAGCAGGTCGCCAATTTGCGGCTGCTCGCGGATTGAATGTATCTTGGGCTTTTACCCTGCTTTTGTGCTGTGTTGCCCTACTATGTGCCTTGGTCACTACCACGATGGGACCAGTGGCCTTTATCGGCCTACTAGCACCACATATGGCTGTCATGATGGGTGCAAAAGCAGTAAAAGAACAAATCATCGTTGCTGCTTTAGTTGGTGCGAGCTTGATGGTCTTTGCTGACTGGCTAGGCCAAGTCATTGTCTATCCAAGCCAGATTGCCGCAGGTACGTTGGTATCAGTTATCGGTGGCACATACTTCATTCTTTTACTGATTAGAGGGCGTATGCAGTAACGGCTTTTGATTCATAATCGAAACAAGTTCAAAACAGAAAAAGGGGCCCAATGGGCCCCTTTCTTTATACCAATGCGTTAATTACAGCGACAAAATCACACCTGCAATTGCAGCACTCATCAAGTTTGCGAGCACACCAGCAGTAATTGCACGGAAGCCCATTTTAGAGATAAATGTACGACGCTCTGGTACCAAACTACCTAAACCACCAATCAAAATCGCCATGGTCGAAATATTTGCGAAACCACACAGTGCAAATGTCACGATCGCAATAGAGTGATCACTTAGCTGATCTTTAATTTCCATTAGTTGAATGAAGGCAACAAACTCATTCACAATAATTTTATTACCGAGCAACGAGCCTGCAAGTACCGCCTCATTCCAAGGTATACCCAGCAAGAATGCTACTGGTGCAAACACATAGCCAAGGATCAGCTCAAAACTCAGCTTAATGCCAACAAAGTCACCAATCTGGCCAAGCAAACCATTAAGCAAAGCTATAACACTGATAAAGGCTAATAACGTTGCACCTACTGCGACGGCAATACGTACACCAGACATGGCACCGTCAGCGAGTGCTTCCACCACGTTTGTTGCGCGAGGGAGTTCAACAGACGTGATCTCATCGGCATCAGTGACGCTGTCACTCGGTGGAACCATCATTTTCGCCATTAACAAGCCTGCGGGAGCAGACATGAAAGCAGCAGCTATTAAGAAATTAAGATCCACCCCTAGCGAGGCATAACCCACCAATGTACCACCAGCAACAGAAGCCAAGCCACAGGTCATGACAGCAAAAAACTGTGAATCGCTCATGTTCTTTAGGTAAGGCTTAACCACAAGCGGGGCTTCTACCATTCCAACAAAAATATTAGCCGTTGCAGATAGTGATTCTGCACGCCCTGTTCCTAAGAAACGCTGTAGACCACCACCAATGAAGTTAATCACTTTTGGCATCAAACCAATATGGTAAAGCGCTGAAATTAACGCTGAGAAAAAGATAATGATCCCAAGAACATTAATAGCGAAAACAAAACCTACACTGCCCGTTGCCAAGCCTCCAAACAGGAAAGCAATGCCTTCTTGTCCATAATCAATCACACTAGAAACACCTGCGGTAACAGCGTTCAACACTTCTTTACCTGCTGGTATATATAGCACTAGCAGGGCAAATACTATTTGAAGACCAAAGGCCAATGAAACGGTTCTGAAAGGAATATTGCGTCTGTCAGTTGATAGTAAGTAAGCAAACAACAAGATGGCAACAATACCAAGAAGTGATGTCATGAGATAAAACCTGTGCTCTCGTGAATAATGCGGCGCATTGTAGAGAGCAAAGGTTTGCGTGCAAGTGCATGATGCTGCCAAGGTGTAACGGCAAAGCAACGGACCTCAGCAAGAACAAAATAACTATATGATTATYAATATTTTTTTCACAGCAAGGCTTCGATTATTGCCATATGGAAAAGATATTTATGCCATTGCGTATAATTGAATAAAGCCATTGATTAAAAAGCCCGCGCTATCATGGCGTAAGTTTGATCTGATTCACAGTTTCGAGACTGTTTATTGTAGCTAAAAAGTGACCCATTTCATCAATGATTTATCCCAGTATGGCTGCTCACCAATATGCGCACGGAAGAATTCAACCACAGCACTTATTTTACGAGGAAGATGCTTTCGGCTTGGATATACCGCATAAATGGGCATCTTTTGGCTCGCCGTCCAATCAGGTAATAACTGGATAAGTTTGCCATCATGAAACTCATCGGTTAATAGATAACTCGCTAAGTACGCAATACCCCACCCTGAAATAGTGGCGTCACGCACTGCTTCCGCCAAATCAACGCGGTAATTACCGGAGACTTTAATGCACAATGACTCGTTACCTTTGGTAAACGCCCATTGGCTATAATCACGCTGACGACTTTGATAGGTGAGGCAATTGTGATCCATCAAATCATTTGGATGATAAGGAATAGGCTTGTCGATGAGATAGTCTGGCGATGCGGCCAAAATAAAATGTGAATCGGCTAACCGCTGTGCCACATACCCTTCTGGTAAATGTTCATAATTGGTGATCCACAAATCTAGCCCATCTTTTAACATGTCGGCTTTGTGATCAAACAAACTCACTTCAACTTGAAGCTCTGGGTATTGTTGACGCAATGTTTCGATAGCAGGAATAATGTGCAGAGTTCCGAATGACTGTGAGAGCCCTAGTCGTAATAAACCTGCAACCTCGTCACGTTCATCATCCATCATATCGCTGGCATCAGAAACAGCATTACACACCTGCTCGCAATAACCTGAAAAGCGAACTCCGGCCTCTGTAAGGGTTAGCTTACGTGTTGTACGCTGAACCAGTTTGACATTAAGTTCAGCTTCAAGCGAACCAAGCTGCTTGCTGACATGAGATGTAGATACACCTAATTGAGACGCGGCGGCGGTAAAGCTACCGGCTTTGGCTAAGGTATGGAAAATAACCATTTGGCTGGCACGGTCGTGCATCATGCTACGCTACCTTGGTTGAACTCTGATATTAGGGCGAGCTAGTGTAATGGGCATTCGAAAAATGTCACGCATAATACTAACTAAGAGCCTAATCATGCAGAGGTATCTGCTTCAACACGTATTTAGGAAAATACCGTTTCATCACTCATCAATATTATAGCCACAACAAAAAGCGGACTTTCGCCCGCTTTTCAATTTACCTTTTTAAGCCAGTAACTTACTTATACAGTAAGAAACTCACCTTGGTGAGGGTTCGAAACACCTTCACCCAGCTTGTAAATAACCTGACCACGTAAAACGGTTGTTTCTACCTGTGCACCGATATCACGGCCTTCATAAGCACTGAACTTATTGCGATACTCCAGATCTTCCGACGTTAATACATACGACGAATTAGGCTTGATGAGAACAAAGTCTGCGTCTTTACCCACTGAAATACGCCCTTTCGTTTCTAGGCCAAACAAATCGGCAGGGTTTGATGCCATCACTTTCGCAAACTCAACCAATTCCATACCACGCTTTTGAACCGCCTCATCGAACATAATATCGACGCTGTTTTGTAGCGCTGAGATACCGCCCCACGCTTTAAAGATACCGCCTTCTTTTAGGTCGGCAGTACAAGGCGAGTGATCAGATGTTATAAAATCAATCTCACCACCAAGCAGTTTGTCCCATAAACGGTTCTGGTTATCTTTATCTCGAATTGGTGGCGAACATTTAGCTCTAGCGCCAATAACTTCGAACTCATCTTCATCAATGGCAAAATAGTGACCACAAGATTCACATGTCACTTTTTGTCCCGATTGACGCGCCTTCGTCACCTCTTCAACAGCTTCAGGGCTGCTTAAATGACATAGGTGAAGCTGACAACCTGTCTCTTTTGCTAAAAATATTGCACGACGCACCGCTTCAACTTCAGTAAATACTGGGCGTGTCGCGACATAATCTTTTGCTGAATCTTTACCCGCACGAACCGCATCTTTACCTAGCTCATCACAAATTAAAGCATTCTCTGCATGAATACAGAGTATTTTACCTAGGCGAGCCAGCTCTTTCATGCCCATGTACAGTGAATAATCATTAACATTACAGAAGTCACCTGATTCAGGATCTGGTGAGCCGCATGTTGATAGGAAACACTTATAACCCACCACACCTTCTTCAGCCAGCTCATGCAGGCGGTCGATATTATGGGGAACAAGGCCGCCAAGTGATGCAACATCAACACTTAACTTGCCCTTGCCCGCTTCATATTTCACATGCAGTGTATCGCGGTCGATTGTAGCTGGCATTTGGTTAAGCGGCATCTCAATACATGTTGTTGTGCCACCTTTCGCAGCTGCGCGTGTTCCGGTTTCATAACCTTCCCAATCACTGCGAGGGCCACCAGGATCGGTAATATGAACATGTGCATCCACCATGCCAGGCGATACAATTAACCCTTTCGCATCAATTTCTTTATCTGCACCAAACAAACCCTGACCAATGGCGGCAATCACACCACCTTTTACCGCAACGTCTGTAATTAGGGCTTCTTTTTCTAAAATAACAGTACCGTTTTTAATTATAAGATCGTAGGACATTTTTTTGCTCCAGTTATTTGAATAATAAATTAACAGTAAATATTCATGAATAAATTTAAATTATTGGGTGTGAGTATGCAGCTCAGAGTGTTTTTCTTTGCCCCACATTGAACCGAGCGAGTACAAAGTAAACGAAAGTGCTACACCAGTAAACCATGACACTTTTGAGAATATTGATAAGGCAGGAATAAATTCACCACCTGTGGAGAAAATCACAGAAATAATAGTAACGCCGAATGCAAGCGCATTAAAACCATTTTTATAATATTTATAATCACCCTGTTTAGTATAAAGCGTATCAAGATCAATATTACGACGCATGGTAATAAAATAGTGAGCCAACATAACACCGATAACAGGCCCTAATATACCGCCAATAATATTCAAAAACATAAAAATACTGTCTTGATTTTCCATCAACTTCCATGGACATATAATCACACTGATAAAGCCAGCAATCATAACACCTTGACGGTAGCTCAGTTTTGGAAATACTGCGGCGATTTGATAACCCGCTGGAATGATATTACCTGTTGCATTGGTTGATATTGTTGTCATCAAGATAACTAAACCAGCAAATATTGAAACAAATATACCATCCCACTTATCGATAATATCAAGTACATTCCATGTATCAGTCCCGTAATGAATACTCGCACCGGCTAATACACACACACTTGAAATCGCAAACAATAAATAAGCAATGATTAATCCAGCCGTTTGACCTTTTGCTTGTGCACTAAAGCTTTTTGCATTTTGGGTAAAGTCAGAAGCACTCACTGCTGGCGCCGCCCAAACAGCAACAATGGCATTTATTACCACAAAAAACTGGAAAGCTGTCCCACCACCATCTTGAATTTTTGATGGCACATAGTTAATGATATTCTCAAACCCAGCAAGTGAAATTGCCCAAATAGCCATTCCACCAAACACGAGGTAAATACAAGGATTAAGTATGGCAGTGAACTTATTCAGTATCTTACCGCCTCCAAGTCCGATGACCATATTTATTGCCCAAAACAATAAAAAAGCAATTAAACCAGGCATGCTAATACCTAAGAATTGTGCATCACCACCAATAGCCAGAAACGCAGGCCAAATTTTGCCAATGATGATAAGCAAAGCGATTGAGCCTGCATAGTTCTGCAGCCCAAACCACATAATTGCCGCAACACCACCTCTTAACACGCCTGGTAATAATGCGCCACGTACACCATATGATGCACGAAGTATCATAGAGAAAGGAACGCCATATTTGGAGCCAGCAGCCCCATTTAATACCATTGCGCCAGCAATAATTAAACTACTAATAATAATTGCAGCCATGATACTAACGGTACTTAAACCAAGAACAAAGAACCCTCCAACGGCAACATAATTTGGCACGTTATGTACAGAGCCCTGCCAAAGGGTGAAATAATTTAACTTCCCCCATGTTTTATCAGACTTTTGTTTCGGCAATAGATCATCGCTATAACCTCTAGATCTATACTCTTCTAATTTCGCATCAGATATTTCACTCATTCCTAATCCCTTATTGTATGGAACTAATTTCACATTATTAAAACTTTCAATATCACCAAATGACAATTAACTTGCATAGTTGTTTTATTTAAACCTTTAACCATTCATTTTTAAGTGCTACTGGTTTATCAAACTATAAAAATCAACATATGTAGTT
>NZ_JAKJSI010000017.1:0-166468 GCF_050336695.1 Photobacterium minamisatsumaniensis
GTCCAAGTTGAAATGAAACTATAATATTATTGATATATCGTACCGACAGCTTGTATTTAGAAAGGTTCGTTTTGGTTTTATTATGAAATTGTTGCTTTTAATTTTATCACTTACTTCCTCTTTTGCATTTGCTCATAGTGCTGAGTCGACCGCTGGCTTTATTGATGGAGTTATTCATCCTTTGAGCGGTTGGCAGCATCTATTTGCAATGCTGGCCGTTGGGGTTTTAAGTAGCCGGTTTGGTGGTTCAACTATTTGGCAGGTTCCTGCCGTGTTTATTGCTTCAATGTTATTCGGACTTTATTTGGGTGAACGTGGGTTTGAACTGCCTCACTTTGAATTGGCAATTGCTGTTTCATTGATTTTGCTTGGTGGGTTACTTGCCCTTAAGCGGATGCCACCTTTGTATATGATGGTTTCGTTTGTTTTATTCTTTGGCGTCTTTCACGGATATGCTCATGGCATCGAAATTGGTGGGTTAATTAATCCAACGGGTTTTAGAAAGGGTTTTTTCCTGGGGTCTGTCCTTATTCATATTATCGGCGTGATGTTTGGCATGGTTCCTAAACAATATAGGAAATACCACAAGGTGGTGAATGCCAGCGGGTATGGTTATATCACTTTGGGCATATTCAGTGTGTTGGTAGGTAGTATCTAGTTATGTTTAAAAACACGACTATTGCTCTGGCTTTTGCTCTTCTCGCTTGGTTACTCCTTGATTATCAAGCGATAGATACAGAGAAAACACTGACTATAGGTGGTCCTTTTGAGTTTACAAGCCAAGACCTATCCAAAGATGGCTTTATCTATACTCGAATGCAGGTAGCTGAAACGCTACTTGAAGTACAACCTGACGGGAAAATAGCTGAAAAGTTAGCCGCTAAATGGCGTACCAGTGATGATAATTTAGTCTGGTATTTTGATATCAGGCCGGATGTTTTGTTCCATGATGGTGAGGCATTAACGGCTGAAAGTATCGTTATTTCTTTATCTCACGCACTTAACAAGCCAGGCGTTTTGCAGCAACTGCCGCTTAAGCGTATTTATTCTGATAATCAACAAGTTGTTGTTGAGCTGAGCGAACCATACAGACCATTGCTGTCGGTATTAGCACATTTCTCTACGGCTATCTTGTCTCCTAACTCTTTTGATAAAGAGGGGAGTGTATTTGACATTAATGGCACAGGTCCTTATCAAGTATCACTGCTGGCTCCACCGCATAAGCTAAATGTTACACGCTTCAATCAATACTGGGGTGATAAGCCAGCTATTGAGCACGTTCACTACCTAACGGGACACCGGGCGGAAAGTCGAGCTTTGCAGGCTCAAAGTGGGCAGGCGGATCTGATTTATACCCTTGATCCTGCCAGCATAGAGGTGCTTAAACGGGCTAACCACATTGATGTGTACAGTGAGTCTATTCCTCGCACGGTACTCATTAAGTTAAATAACGAACATAAATTTCTTAATCACAAGGATGTTCGTCGAGCAATGAGTTTGGCCTTGAACCGAGAGGGCATATCAGAACATATTGTGAGGGTTCCTGACTCTGAAGCGTATCAATTATTCCCTCCTTCGCTATCAAATTGGCACCTGTCAGGTATGCAAGTCGAGCAACAAGATCGAGTAAAGGCACAACAGCTGTTAGCTCAACAAGGATGGCAGCCTAACGCCGATGGCATACTAGAGCGTGACGGAGAACGTTTTAACGTGAATTTAGTGACCTATGCTGATCGTCCAGAGCTGACGGTTATCGCGACGGCGGTACAGGCCCAATTACGTCAAGTGGGCATCGAGGTGACGATTAGCGTTGATAACTCCAGCGCGATTCCATCAAGGCATCATGATGGCACCTTGGAGCTGGCACTTATCGCGAGAAACTTTGGCATTATATCTGACCCCCTTGCTCTATTAATCGATGATACTCGCACTCATAAAGGCAGTGACTGGGGGCCAATGAATTGGTCGTCTGAAGCTTTAAGTGTTGTGTTAGAGCGCATGATGAACAGCACAGATCAGGAGTATAATTCACTTTCACAGCAAGCAGCCAATCACTTAGCAGATGAAATGCCATTGATCCCCGTGGTGTTTTATACCCAGCAGGTGGCGATCAACGAGCGCGTTATGAATTTTCAATTTGATCCCTTTGAAAATAACTACCGAGTATCGGAGATGTATTTTGCTGATTAAGATCATTGCTAAACGGTTAGGGCAAGCCGCGTTCGTTGCGTGGGCGGTGGGCACGTTAACTTTTATTTTGATGCGATTGCTTCCTGGGGACTTTGCTTATCGAATTGCAGCAGGGCGTTATGGTTACGATTATGTAAACCAAGCTGCAGCAGATGCGGTGAGGGTAGAATTGGGGTTGGATAGGTCTGTATTCAGCCAATATTTAGAGTGGTTGTTTAATTTAGTTCAATTCAACCTTGGTGATTCATTGGTTAGCGGAAACCCTGTTATTGATGAGTTGTATCACCAATTAGGACACTCACTACAACTGGCTCTTTTTGCCACTTTCTTTTCATTACTGATTGCCATTCCTGTTGGGCTTTACACTGGTAGAAATGCTGGTGGAGTGGCAGATAAAGCCTCACTGTTCGTATCTGTTTTTTTACGTGCACAGCCCGTATTTGTGATTGGTTTAGTACTGGTGTTGTTATTTGCATTACAGCTAAGGCTTCTGCCAGTGGCAGGGTTTGGTAGCAGTGAGTACGTCATTCTTCCCGCTATTTCACTCGCGCTCTCGATGGCGGCTTTGTCGAGTAGGATCATTCGAAATTCCACGTTTGATGTCGTTAATTCTCCTTTTTATCGTTTTGCTCGTTTTAAGGGATTAACGGAACAGCAAGCCTTTACTCATCATGCTCAGCCTAATATTGCGTTACCTGTCATTTCATTCATTGGTATTCAAGCCGTAGGGCTTATCGAAGGGATTGTTATGATTGAATCGCTGTTTTCATGGCCAGGTATTGGACATGCGTTGGCACATGCAATTTTTGGTCGTGACGTTCCAATGATCCAAGGGGCAGCATTGGTGATGGGGCTGCTGTTTGTATTGATCAACGGCGCGGTTGATTGCGCAGTATATTTACTCGATCCGAGACAAAAAGAGGAGGTACTAGCATGACACCGTTAAGTTTCTCACAGAGAACTGGCGTATTGTTGCTAGTGACTCTTTTCGTTGTTGTTGCTATTGAAGCGTTATTTTTTGCGGGGGATCCTGCTCTTCAACGCTTAGACATGGTTTTTGCTAATCCCTCTGCCATAGAACCTCTTGGTACCGATCAGTTTGGCCGTAGCAATTTAGCAAGATTGTCCAGTGCGTTAAAAACGTCATTGTTCATGGTAGTCGTTAGTGTTGGCACCTCTGCTTCGTTAGGTGTTTTTCTTGGGGTAGTTGCTGGTTGGAAGCGAGGCTGGATAGATAAGGCGCTTTCGTTTCTCGTTAATGTGTTGTTAGCGCTGCCGGGATTAATCTTAGTCTTATTATTTGGCGCGCTAATTCCGGGGTCATTTTTTATCCTTTATGTTGCTATATCATTAGTACTTTGGATTGAATACTTTCGCGTTATTCGCTCTCGCACCATTATCATCATGCAATACCCAGAAGTAGAGGCTTCGTTGCTTTACGGCTTCGGGCACTGGTATATATTTAAGCGCCACTTGTGGCCTGCTTTTAAAAAAGATGTTTTCACTCTGGCGTGTTTTAGTGCAGGAAATGCCGTGTTGGCATTGGCTTCAATTGGGTTTGTTTATGTGGGGTTGAAGCCGCCACATGCGGAACTAGGTTTAATGATGGTAGAGCTATTCCCTTACTATAATGATGCGCCTTGGGCTCTATTTCAGCCTCTTGCTGCAGTTATTACTTTAGTATTGAGTTTTCATCTGATTGCGGGAGGGAAGTATGACTAACCCTATCGTCGAAGTCATCGACCTTTCAATTTATTCAGGCGAAAACTGCATCGTTGAGCGTTTGTCTCTGGCCTTACGAACTGGCCAACCGGTAACAATTCTTGGTGAAACGGGGTCTGGTAAAAGTTTGCTTGCACAGGCCATTATGGGTGCCTTGCCTGGAGGGCTACATAGTGATGGCCAAATTACCTTGTTTGATAAACCAACTATTTCTCAGCAAGAGTTGGAATCATACTGGGGACGAAAGATAACCATGTTGCCTCAAGAACCTTGGTTGTCGTTAGACCCAATTATGGCGGGAGAAAAGCAGTACGCGTTAGTCAAAACGTTGGTTAATCATGAGTCAGAAGAGCAGTCAAAAAAGTCGACAAAGCAGAGTTTTAGCGCCTTCGGGTTAGGGCAAGACGGCTTGAAAGTACCAAACCAGCTCTCTGGCGGAATGGCGCAGCGCTTGGCTTATTTATGTGCAACGGCAGCTGGTGGCGAAGTATTGATTGCAGACGAGCCAACTAAAGGGCTCGATGCGAGTAGAAAGCAGCAGATCATAACGTTATTGAAGCAACACAGTAAAAAGGGCTGTTTACTCACTATTACTCATGATATTGACATTGCTCGGGCGTTAGGTGGCGAGATTATCGTGATGCGGTTGGGGAAGATTGTCGAACGCGGTAGCTGCGAGAAGCTGCTTCAACAGCCTATATCTGAATATGCGAAGCAGCTTATTAAAGCACAACACTACACGTTACCTAATCGGGATCGTACTCATCAATCCCACGCATTGATTCAGTGCAACCAACTCAAAAAGTATCGAGGTGGAAAAAGGTTGTTCAACCAATTAGATATCACCATAAATCAAGGGGAAATAGTCGGTGTTGTTGGAGATAGTGGTACTGGTAAGTCGACACTAGCAGATATGGTACTTGGCTTGACTACTATTGATAGCGGTAACATATTACGTTGCCATAGCCTTAGTAGAGGTAAAGTACTCAAGTTATATCAAGACCCACCATCGGCGTTTGCACAATCGATTTCATTGGGACAAAACGTAGATGACTTATGTCAATTACATGGCCTTGATAAAGAACCCATAGCCGATTTAATGAGACGTTTGCATTTGAACCCAACATTACTCTCTCGAAAACCTGCACAAGTATCAGGTGGAGAATTACAGCGATTTGCTATATTGCGCGCGCTTTTAATGGAACCTAAGCTATTAGTTGCGGATGAACCTACTTCACGACTTGATCCTATTACTGCGGCATCAACAATGCGTTTATTAATCGAACAAACACAGCGCATTGGTTGTGCACTACTGCTTATTAGCCATGATCGCACCTTAATTCGTCAGGTATGCGATAAAGTGATAGATATTGCGGACTATTCTTGCGATGTTCGCCACCCTGTTCAAGCAGTATCAAGCGTCGCAGTACCTTAGTTGTAATTTGAATCAATACGGCTCCTATCTTGCTATTTGGCTGAGCAGTATTACCCATGATTTTATTGTTAGGTTGATTGGATTGATAGGGCTTTAATATGAGTCGAGTAGAGAGAGTAATACAGCGTTCCTTACCCCCATTTAATTCACTTCGTGCTTTTGAATCAGCCGCGAGGCATTTAAGCTTAACACGGGCAGCGGAAGAGCTAAGTGTCAGCCGAGGTGCTATTAGTCAACAAATTAAGCTTCTAGAAGAATACCTGAATGAAGCACTTTTTATTCGCCAAGGTTCGAGCCTAACTTTGACCGATCAAGCGATTAATTATCTGCCTTTGCTAACTGAAACCTTTAATAACCTTCAAGTTGGTACACAAAGCCTATTCGGTAAAAATGTGAGTCACACGCTAACCATCCGAATATCACAAAGCTTTTGCTGTGCATGGTTGCTAACTCGACTTGCTGATTTTCAAAGGCAAAACCCAAATTTAAAAATTAAGTTCTATTCTACCGTTAACTTATATCCGTCAACGAATCAGTCTGTCGATATTGAGATTATAAATGGCTATGGTAACTGGCAAGGTAAAGATGCTGAGCGGATTACTAACAACGAGCGCTGGGTTGTTGTTGCAAGTCCCTCTTATTTAAAACAGTACGATTTCAATCAATCCATAGAAGCTATATCAAGCTACCCTAAGATTGCGACGATGGGATACAGTGAAGGTTGGCGTGATTGGTTTAATTTACACTCTCCGGGTATTCCATTCACCGATCCTGAACTTGAATTCGATAGTACTAAAATCTCGATGGAGGCCGCGTGCCAAGGTTTAGGTATGCTATTGGCTAAAACCATTTTAGTTGAAGATGCTTTGAAAGCAGGGGATTTGGTTGTTGCTCACCCTGAAACGTTGGATAGCCAGAGCAACCATTACGTCATTGTAAATAGAAATCGAGATAATCAATATAAGGTCGCACAATTCAAGAACTGGCTTAGATCAAGCATTGAGTAGTGAGTTTTCTTTAAGGGCGATTAAAAAGCCAGCCCAAAAGGGACTGAGCTAGCATTTATCATCAATTTTTGACACATTGAAAATGTGGCGTTCAAACTAAATTATGAAACCACAGAGACGCTCCACGCCTTTAACGCCGATTGGTAGCCAGTGACATTGCCGAGGTAGTCAGCTTGCTGGTCTTTGAGTGCCTTTGTGGTATGAAGGTTGTCGTTCAATAAGTTTGCTAGCGTTTGCTCTGTGGGTAACTCACTAAGTAACGTTTTGCGCACTTTTGCTGTGCCATCCAAAATTACCGTAGTAAGTTGTTGGTTGCTAGAATTAAAGCGTTCAACAGCCGCAAGCTGTATATCGGCAAGATCTTTGACGCATTGGGTAAAATGGACTGGAGAGCTCAACTTTTCCATCACTTTTTTAGGGTCAATGTGTTGGCGAAATTCAGTCACCTCGATTGCTTGCTGTTGTAAATCTTTGACCGGAGAGAGTGACGAGCACAAATCTAGCGTCTCTTTTATGCATTGCTGCTGGAAGGTAAACCAATTATTCATCGGCAAAGCGACGTTGCCCCAATTATTTCCATACATAAACATGTTTCTTCCTTATGTTAGTGATGATTAGCTTCGATCTTGGGCAAGGCGCTCTACCATTCGATAAACAGCGCTTACTTGAGGTGAGGTTTTAGAGTAGTAATCTGGTTTTGCTTCTAAAGGTGACGTGTAGCCCCAGAAGTCCCAGCAGCCTTTCGGGTTATATGGTGCTTTAGGTGATGGGTTTGCCTGTGGGTAGAGTATGATGAAGTCATTCGCATCAGCTACCTCATTATAACCCGTGGTAGTGTAGTATTTATTGCCGATGACTTCGGCACCTTGCTCGCAGCCATGAAATACGACATGAATTGAGCACGTGTTGTCGGATTGACACTGCTCAGGAATATAGACATAGCCCGTGTCGCTCATACTGGTGTTTTCTTGATCAATAAATTCGGTTTGGTCAAAAGCGATAGGTGAAGCGCTTAACTCGGTAGCGGGTTCATTTAGGTCGGGATAGATATGATTTAAAATTCTTTTTGATTGGTAAATATCACAGTTGTTGATATAGGGAGCCGTCGTTTTTTTGCAGAGGCTATCATCTAAGTGGTTAGTAATGGCGGCATGGCCTGCATTGACGCTTTTGTTATATAGAATGGCAGAGTCTTGAACGCCGAGCTGTTTATAATAATTGAGCGTCTGATCCATCACCATAGTGGTTACAGTTTTGTCATTTTTACCACTAAATAGATAAATGCGACTCTCTTTGATATTTTCAATGTCGTCTATCTTACCTGATTCAGATAGCGCAACTGTCTTTTCTATTAATAACGGGGTATTTGGCCCGACGGCTGGAGTGAAAGGATTCATACAGGCAGTCGTTGCATTTATAATATAGGAGTTCAATGGCCACGATTGGGCGCAAAGATAGGGCCCGCCAGCAATGATGCCAGCACCTTTCATGATTGAGGAGTAGGCGATGAAAAATTGGCTGGTCATAAAGGCGCCAGATGATAACCCTGAAACGGATGTATTATCTATACGAGCATCAATAGCAGGAAGTTTGTCGGCAGCGTTGGTTGCGTTAATGGGTAATAATAAAAAAGCGGACACTAACAAGTGTTTACATGGTTTCATTTCTTTCCTTTATGTTGTATATCCAAATATATTAAATATAGATGCATATATAACCAGTTGCATAAAGGCGTGCGCGACATTGCAAAGATAGATCACTCTTTTTATTTTCCGGTCACTTCCAAAATCAGCTAGTTTAAGCAGGTATTGAGGCAGTATGAATGCTAGGTATAGCAATTGATGAGCATCATTTTTAAGTTGAATCTACGATTAAACTTAAAAAATTCACCAAGGTACGTGGTAAGTGCTTTTTGACAATGGAGTGGTAAGCCCTATACCAACCAGCGTTATAACTTGGTTGATGTGTTGTTTCTAATTTACCTGCCATCCCACAGGGCTGGATGGCAGATAAAATTCAACAGTTTAGCGAACTGTTAATACTCTGGCAGCTGAAAGGTTTTAGATAGCTTTACAATATCGTTGTCGGTATAGCTAGCAATTTTTTCCATCACTTCACGAGTTAGGTGAGGGCAGAAGCTTTCGATAAAATCGAGCATGTACTTTTGTAAAAAGAGATTACGGCTATAGCACAGCCAAGCATCAGAAGCCTCAAAAACATGCTCAAGAGGAATGTTGATGAGTTCATCGTCAATCACGTCATTTGCTGCTACTTGTGCAACAACACCTATACCGTATCCCAACTTAACATATTTTTTGATGACCTCGACATCCATAACGGTCATGAAATAATAAGGACTGATACCTTGCTCTTTGAAGGCTTTGTCTTGGGCTATTCGACCAGTAGAACCGGGCTCGTAACTGATCAGCGGATATTGGCTGATATTTTCAAGAGTGACTTCTTTACTTGTCGCTAAAGGATGATTTTTAGGTACGATTAACCCTAAATTCCATTTGTATGCAGGTAAAACAATGACGTCTGAGTCATGTTCGACTTTTTGAGCAACAATCGAAAAATCAGATTGTCCTCTTTTAATTAAATGGCCGTATTTATCGAGTTGAGAGCTACCAATGTGAAATTTGATTTTTGGGTAGCGTTTAACGAATTGATCAACTGTGTTAGGTAATAGATATCGAGCAATAGTATTGGTGGTGTAGATATTCAAAAAGCCTTCTTCCGGCTTCACATGATCGTTAACGATAGTTTTGATCCTGCTTTCTATATCCAACATCTGAATTGCTTCTTGAATAATCAAGTCACCAACAGCAGTTACGGAACTCAGTGATTTGCCTTTTCGCTCAAAAATTTTCACTCCAAGCTCTTGTTCTAATAGCTTTATCTGCTTGCTAACACCCGGTTGAGTTGTATACAAAGAGTTTGAGGCGAGAGAAATGTTTAAGTTGTTATCGACAACCGCCTTTAGGTATCTGAGCTGCTGTAGTTTCATATAAACACCTCTAAAATCAGCAAAATTATTYAATATAGTCATTCTGCCAGAGTTTGCGGTGTGCTTCATAGAACAAATTGTTATTTATAATAACTAAGTCGCAACTTTATGTGAGGTTTGTTTTGGAATTGACTTTAAAATGATATATGCAGTTTAATGCGTAGCTAAAAAATACGGTTAAAACCAGAGATTTTCTTGATTAGCATCGGACTTAACTCTGCTGAGAGTACTGATTATGATACTGATTAGCTTTACTGAGTTGAACCTGTCCACGCGAAAGCAACAATTAAACCACATATAGCCAGTGGTCATTACATTTTTCATGGTCAAAAAAACAACACATTAAGCCTCTCAGTTATTGTGGTTATAGAGCTCGATAATTATTACAAAATGTAAATAAACCGTGTGATTTATTCTATGGGGAATGTTTCTTTTTCCCCTGCTTTGTAATGACTTTGTGGTTAAATTAAAATTTATGKGTTAACGGATTTGTTTTTCGCTTTGTTGAGCGACTTAAATGAGCGTGACTGTAAGGTCTTTGTGATTTTTAAAYCGTTATAAGAATAGATGTAGGCTGTTTTATGTGCGTACTGTTAATTAAATGTTTTGAGTCGAAAATAATTAATAAGTAATAACTTTTCGTTATTACTTAAGTGGATTGATATCACAAAAATTATCTGCTGCATCTCTATTATTCTCTTCGCGCAATTAACCGCATATTTATAAGGTATACATTCATGAGTAATCGCTCATCCATACAAGTAACGGCAATAACAACTATTATTGTTATGCTTGTTATATTTTTAGCCCAAGTTGTAATTGGGGCACAATCAATTGAAGTTGGCTCAGTATCAATCGCAATTCTTCCAATGTTATTTGCGGTCATTATTGGTATGACTGTTTCACTGAATGTTGTGAGAGACAAAGTTAAAGTCTGGGGAAAAACATTTACAGACAAAGAAGAATCTTTTGCTTCAAAAATGGTTGGCTTTTCTCTTCTTGTTCTTGGTACTCAGTACGCAGGAATGATCATTCCAAATCTAGATAATATTATCGATGCAGGTTTACCACTTCTTTTCCAAGAACTTGGAAACTTACTGCCTATTTTAATTGCGGTTCCTCTTGCGGTTAAGTTCGGTCTTGGTCGAAATGCTATTGGTGCTTGTTCGTCAATTAGTCGTGAACCATCTATTGCGGTAATTCAGGGTAAATATGGTACAGGTTCTCCTGAATATGTCGGTGTGCTGGCTATTTACCTATGTGGCTCTGTGGTCGGTACAATTTGGTTCAGTGTTCTTGGTAGCATCGCACCTATGACGGGGCTTCACCCTTTCGCTTTAGCTGCGGGTAGTGGTGTTGGTAGTGGCTCTATGCTGAGTGCTGCATCTGCATCATTAGTAAGTGGTCTTGATGCTGAAATGGCTAGCCAAGCATTAAGTATTGCTGCTGCTTCAAACTTATTATCATCGGTTGTTGGTGCGTTGTCTTTAACGTTCCTTGGTCTGCCGTTAGCTGAATTCGTGTACAAAATGTGCAACAAGGGTAACTCAGAGGTATCAAACAATGCTTAATGCTATTAATGATATGAAGTTTGTATTTTTAGCACTTGCACTCGCTATTTTTACACAAACTCTAACAGACGGTACTCCACTATTAAGCATGTGGGATAGCTTTATCGCTATGGCAGTGGTTGTATTCTTATCGCTTGTTGCTAAAGAGTACATCAAGTCACCATTGCCAACATTCGCTTACGCGACCTTGATTGGTATCTTCCTATGTCTGCCAGACACCGTGGTTCGTACCTTTATTCTGGATTCTATTGGTAAAGTTGGATTCCTTTCTGCTTGTGTTCCACTACTAACCTTCGCTGGTTTGTCAGTTGGCGGACAAATGGAAGAGCTTAAGAAGCTGTCTTGGAAAATCGTTGTATTGTTCTTCGTTGTTTCTACCGCTTGTTTCTTTGGCGCATCAATGATTGCGCAAATCGGTTTCACTATGAAGGGAATTATCTAATGTTGAGCAAGTTTGAATTAAACGAAAATCTTCTTAGCCTTCAAGAATACAGTGTAAAAACACGTCGTGATTTACACATGATTCCAGAATTATCCGGTGAAGAGTACAAAACCTCGAAGTACTGTAAAACGCTGATGGCTGAGTACGGTTATACAGTCGTAAGCTACGATGGCTATACTGGTTTTATTGCTGATTTGATTGTTGACCCAGCGTTTAGTTTGGTTGGTTTCCGTGCAGATATGGATGCATTGGAAATGGATGACTTGACCGATAATGAGTATTCGTCAACGCATGAAGGGCGATCTCATAACTGTGGTCACGACACTCACATGACCATTTTGTTGACTGCGGCTAAGTACTTAGCCGCAAATCAAAGTGAATTACGTCATAACGTACGCTTCATCTTCCAAATGGCGGAAGAAGATATGCGTGTTGATGGCGCTAATAAAATGGTTGAGTTGGGTTGCATGGAAGGCGTTAATGAAGTTTACGCACTTCACAACGATGCGGCTATGGAGTGTGGTGCTGTTCGTGTGAACAACAGCATCATGTCTTCTTATGGTTATGCCTGGACATTAGACATTGAGGGTGTGTCTGCACACGGTTCAACGCCGCATAAAGGCCTTGATGCAATCCGTGAAGGTGCACGTATCATTGAAGATATGGACTACATTGTTGCTAAACAAACCAACCCATTCTCACCTGCGGTGTTTGTGTGTGGTTTGTTTAATGGTGGTACGATTCCCAACGCTGTCGCTGCCAATGTTCAAGCTCGCGGTACCATTCGTTCTATGGACTCTGAGACGAACGAAATTTTACAAAAAAGCTTTGAAGGTATTGTCGCTCAAAGTGAGCTACGTGGTTATAAAACCTCAATTAATTACTGTGGTTACCCTGCAGTAATTAACCATGAGAGCGCTTACCAACGTGTGGTTAAAGCAGCAAGTGAGACGATTCCAGCAGAGCTGTTAGATGCGACAGGTTCGCCGATGACGGGTAGCGAAGACTTTAGCCTAATGGTTGAAGCGGCACAAAATAAGCAAGGTGCTATGTTCTTCCTTGGCTCAGGTAATAGTGCGAAAGGTATCAATAATTACCTGCACTCAAATCCATATTTTGTTGATGAAGACTTCCTACTTGTAGGTGCACAAATCTTCATTAATATAGCTACGTCATAAGTTAAAATCAGCGGATTAAATGGTAAAGGCCTAGCATATATTATGCTAGGCCTTTTTTTGTCTGCGAGTATAGGGTAAGCCTTCTGTTAGCAAAGGTTATGCCCGACCTAGCATACGAAGTAAAACAAGGTTCTTTGATAAATAATGATGCTTAATGGCAGCAGAGGCGTGGAGTAAAACCACGATAGCTAATAGTAAACAACTGGCTCGGTGAACGTTAAAAAAGAAAGCGTTAACCTCTGGGGAAGAAATAGGATTTGGAACGGTTATGAGCCAAAATAGTTCATAATTTGTTTCTAACATCAAAAAACCACTGACGAATACAATGAACATTAACTGATAAATAATATCATGAACCATATGAGCTATTTTTTTTTGCCAAGACGGAATTGAATGGTCTGTAAAGCTATAGGTTGGACGAAGGTGTTTCCAAAACCAGCGGAAAATAAAGACGATACTACCAATTGTGGCAAGTGACATATTTAATATAGATAAAAACTGGAAAATGCGAGGGTGGCTATCGACCACCAAATGCATCACATAACCAGCCGTTGTTGCATAGATTATGATTGCAGCCATTGACCAATGTAAGTATCGAGTAATCTTATCATAGTTAGACGTTTTCATTATTTTAACCTAGCTTGAATATTATGTTTGTAATTGAAATTTAGCAGTAAAATATGACTTGGTCATTGGCGCTGGTGTGACGTTAATTCAATGTTTAACAATGTCTGGTATTGTTAAATAATATTTTAGGAAAACATCTCAACGTTAATGGCTTGGCTCTATCGTTGGCGCATCTCAGCATTGTTATTAATAATATTCATATTGGTTATATAAATGAACGGTATATGAAAAATAAATCAAATCAATGTTAGTGTTGGATGGTATGTATAAATATGCTGCGGTAAACACTAAGGCGGAAACTTAAAGTATTGCTTCCTTTGAATTTTATATTTATGGATATGAAGCATATCAAGTTTGATGTGATGCTCATCTCACAGTGGAAATATTTTAGAATTACAGCTATTGGATGAACTCTTAATCTTTATAATGTTTGAAATGTGGTGGAATATTCTGTTGTAAATCGTTTAAGTCATATTGTTCTTTTTGCACTCAGTTTAATCATTATGGGTAAATTTTTTAGGAGTACTATCAATGGCGTTGAGCGATAGAGAAAAGAGTTTAATCAGTGGCATGCTATATCATCCAGGGAAAGATGGGTTACCTGATGATCGTGGTGTTGCGCGTAAGCTATGTCATCAAATTTCGAATAGTTTTGATGCTGAAGAGAAACAAAAGTTGATCCAACAATTGTTTGGCAAAGCGGATGAGTCGACATCACTAAATGGTAACTTTGCTTGTGATTATGGTTATAACATTGAGGTCGGCAAAGATTTTTACATGAATGCCAATGGAGTGATCCTCGATTGTGGCAAAGTAATTATTGGTGATTATGTGATGATAGGGCCAAACGTTACGTTATGCACCGCTGGTCACCCGATTGACGCTAAAACGCGTTACACTTATGAAGAATTTGCTAAACCGATCAGCATTGGTAATAAAGTATGGATTGGCGCCAATGTGTTGGTCTTGCCGGGTGTAACGATAGGTGATGGGGCAGTTGTTGGCGGTGGTAGTGTCGTAACAAAAGATGTGCCTGCAGATACCGTTGTTGTGGGGAACCCTGCACGGGTGATACGGGAAAATATAAACGATTAAATTTAATCGTGACGTAATATTGCGTTGCAGTACTTTTGATAGGCTGACGTTAACAGGTCGGCCTAACATAACCCTTAAATACTCGCCCCTTTTTAGCGCTAAACGTTATATATATCACGTGTCTATTGTCTAAAATATCAGACACTTTAGGCTTTAAACTTTATACCTCTACGACAAATCAGCATAAAACTAACCTACTAATAAGACTTAGTCTTAATTTTATTTATTAAATGACAGTTGCGAATTTAGTATTCATTAATAAGAATTACGATAGTTTTTAATAAAAAATAAAACTTCGTCTTAGGATAAAGATGATGATTAAATCTGCTATTTTTCTTTTAATTGATAATTACTGATGATGAGAATTGATTTTATATTTATCATGCTATTTTTAGTTTGTGCCTCTGGTTAAATATTGAAAGGAGAATAAGTTATTTATATAAGTGATTTCCTTGTCTAGGTTGATATTCTGGTGGATTCCATGATAAATACAAAAAATAAACTGAAAGAGAATAAAGATATATGGTGTAGTACTACTTTGGGGTTGATAGTTAGTCTAGGTCTTTTCCCTTATGGCGCCCATGCGATTGGTGATACTCCATCTTTTCCTACTTCAAACCCTGAAAATATGACTTATTTGGAGGAAATGGGTAAACGATTGTTTTTTACAGAGATCTCAGTCAATAGAAACCAGTCGTGTGCTTCATGTCATACGGGAGGGACTGGCGGAACAAATGGTGACTCTACCGTTAACCTAGGGCAAGTTGCCGTAACGGGTTCTGATGGCTTTAGTGTTGGTTCGCTTAAACCACCCACAAATAAATATGTGCAGTTTTTAGATAAAGATGGAAATGTCAAAGGTCTTGCAAATTTTGACCTTTGTCCAGTTCCATTTCCTCCATTTGCAATACCTTGTGGTGGTGCTTTTTGGAATGGCCGTGCGACAGGGGATTTACTCGAACAGCAAGTTGATGTATTTGCCAGTATTGATAATAAATATTATGAAATGTATAACAAGTATTTAGGGCCAATGGCTGATCAGGCACATGCTAGCCCGTTTATTAACCCTGTTGAACAGGCTTTGCCAAATATGTATAAGGTCTGTAAACAGGTTAAGCAGACATTGTGGGGGCCACAGCTGTATCAATATGCTTGGGGCAAAAAACTGCGTTGTAGTACCGATAGTGATGTTCAACAAGCGTTTGGTCGATTTGCAGTTTCATTAGCATCATGGCAAATGTCGAGTGATAATAATCCTTTTGACTCTAAACGAGATATAGCCTTAGCGAAAGAAATACAAAAAGCAGAAGACAGTGGTAATCCTATATCATTATCATTTGATGATTTCTCGCCACAAGAAAACTTTGGTAGATTTAACTTTTACGTTAAAGCTCGGTGTAATGCTTGTCATGTTAGTGACGGTGATCCTACAGGTATAGCAATCGATCAGCGTTATTCTAACGATAGGTATTTCAATATTGGTGTTCCACGAAACCATGAAATACCGAATGACCCAGAACCTAATGAAGGTGTATTTGCGATTACCTTTGATCCTAACTTTATAGGGCAACATAAAGTACCAACTTTGCGCAACGTTGATAAAAGGCCTCATGCTGGATTTTCAAAAGCATATACCCACAATGGCTGGTTTAAAACGTTAGAGCAACTTGTACACTTCTATAATACTGCTGATGTGGATTATGATCCTGTGGCTTGTGCTAATGCTCCAGATGATGATGCGAAAATGGCCATATCTACTGCGTGTTTCTTTGAAAAAACACGTTGTGTTGGTGTGAATATGACGGTAGAAGAAGCTATGGCAGATAATTGTTGGCCAGATCCTGAATTTAGTGATACCCGTCCACCATCGTTTATCATTGGTGATCTAAAACTGACAACAAATGAAGAGTTGGCCATTGTTGCTTATCTTAAAACGTTAAGCGATACGTCTGAGGCGAAGTCTCCTTCGCAATACATGGCCGAGATGTATAAGGAAACTCGCTTAGAACATCAACCTGAAGATGACTCGGGATATGAAGAGCCAGCGCCTGTACATACGGTTGAAGAGCCTGTAGATACTCGACATGAAAGGCCTACATTTACTCGTCGTCGTTAATCACTCTTTATATTCTTCATAGCAACGCATTGTGTGAAGGTACTGGGTATTAAAATCAACACTGGGCAGTATTACTGCCCAGTGTTTTATTTTTAATTGATGGCCATAGTTAGTAGACGTCTAAATCCTGTCCCATGACATAGTTACCATCGTAGAAACTACGGAATTCTTTATCGATAGATTCTTCGCCCGCTCCGAAGTACAAGACGTGGTTAAGTACCATCAATTTGGGTTTTATTAGGTTGCCAATTTTCGCTAATTCTTCAGTCGATGTATGAGCTGCTTGGTGATATTTCTGCCAATCAGGGGTACGTTTCGCAAGTCCTTCCATGCTATAGACTTCATGGATCAAGATGTCGGCACCTTCATAGTTTTTGATCACCTCTTCATCATAAGCAGTATCACCTGAAATCACGATAACGCGATCTGGTGTAGTAAAGCGGTAGCCAAGTGCGTAGCCATCGGGCCAATCACCATGTCGGGCGTTGAAAGCTTCAACTTTTACATTCTCATCTTGATAAACAACACCTGGCTTTCTAATGATTGTGGTGTTCACTTTATAGCCTTCAGGCGTTGCGGGTTGTGCTCCCTTCATGCGGTGTTCAATATCTGATTTGTAGGCCGCCAACACATTGTTGACTAAAAAGCTTGTGTTCGGTGGACCAAACAGCTGTAGAGGCTCTTTACGACCAAGGACCCACGGTGTCAGGATAATATCAGGCAAGCCCGTTGTGTGGTCAGAATCAAGGTGAGTTAAGAAGGCGGTTTTCAAAAAAGTAGGGCGCGTGGTATTACCAGGAAAGCCAGTAAAACCAAGTTTTCTGGCTGCATCCATTTGACGTACAGCGCCAGGCCCAAAGTCGACCAGATAAACTTGATCGTTAACCACAATCGCGATGGATTGACCCGAGTGCTTAGCATCATTGAATGGTGTTCCCGTCCCCAGCATGACCACCCTGGTAATGTCTGAAGCCTGATAGGCATTATTGTCACTTTCCGCCTTGACCATGTGCGGCATAAATAACGAAAAGAGAATAACGGGTAACATTAATAAAAAAGAGTGTAGTTTGGTTGGCATGTTGTAGTTCCTTTTGAACACGTACCCGCCATACTGAAGTTATAATAATGGTATGGCAGGGGAGAGTCGTTTCGGTTGGGGGGTAGTTAGAACTGCATTTCAGGGATCTCTCCTTGAATAACAAGTTCTCCTGCGGTTTTTTGTTTGATTTCTTCGACGCTAACGCCCGGCGCACGTTCTTTGAGCCAGAAGGCTCCGTTTTTAATTTCAAGGTAGGCAAGATCGGTGAGTACCTTCTTGATACAGCCCGCACCAGTCAGCGGCAAGGTGCAACTCGGTAGTAGTTTTGAGTCGCCGTTCTTTGAAGCATGAGTCATGGTGACAATAATATTGTCAGCACCAGCAACCAGATCCATTGCGCCGCCCATCCCTTTGATTAACTTTTTAGGGATCATCCACGAGGCAATGTTGCCCCAAACATCCACTTCGAATGCGCCTAGTACCGTTAGATCAACATGCCCGCCACGGATCATGGCAAATGATTCTGCTGATGAAAAAATGGATGCGCCTGTCACCGTGGTCACGGTTTGCTTACCGGCATTGATCATATCAGCATCGATTTCATCCTCGGTTGGGAATGCGCCCATACCGAGCAGGCCGTTTTCAGATTGCAGCATCACTTCCATATTCTCAGGGACATAGTTAGCGACTAACGTAGGAATGCCGATACCGAGATTAACGTAGTAGCCATCTTGAAGTTCACGTGCAACGCGCTGCGCCATTTGTTCACGAGTTAAAGCCATGTTTGCTCCTTGCGTGGGTGATTAACCCAGTTGAAATGGTTGATTATTCGATTGTTTATCGCGTTGTACGTTGTTCAATACGTTTTTCGAATGTGCCTTTAATGACACGGTTAACGTATATTCCCGGTGTATGGATATGGGCAGGGTCGAGTTCACCGGGTTCAACAATTTCTTCAACTTCAAGTACGGTGATCTTGCCTGCGGTCGCTGCAAGCGGATTGAAATTTTGCGCGGTATGGCGATAGATGGCATTACCGTAACGGTCCGCTTTCCATGCTTTTACAATGGCAAAGTCGCCTGTAATCGAACGTTCTTGGATGTATTTTTTGCCATCAAATTCAGTAACGGGTTTACCATCCGCAACTGGCGTACCGTAACCTGTCGCAGTGTAAAAGGCTGGAATACCCGCACCGCCAGCTCGCATTTTTTCAGCCAGTGTCCCTTGCGGCGTAAGTTCAACATCTAACATGCCTGATAACAGCTGTTCTTCAAAAAGCTTGTTTTCGCCGACATAAGAGGCCACCATTTTTTTGATTTGGCGATCTTCTAATAAAATACCTAAGCCGAACCCGTCAATCCCACAATTGTTCGAAATGACAGTCAGTTCACGAGTGCCACGCTGCTTGATATTGGCAATTAACCCTTCCGGTATGCCACAAAGGCCAAAGCCTCCGGCAAGTACCGTCATACCATCTTCTAGACCGTCTAATGCTGCTTCGTAGCTATCGACGACTTTGTTAAATCCTGCCATGGTTTTATTCCTTCTAAAGCCTGATATTGTTCCCGTGTATTGGTGGGAATATTTATAGTTATGCCGATTTTTATCGTAGGGTAATAAAATCGAAAGTTAGCCGAGCAATAGTTGCTCGGCTTTATAACGCTAACCACTAACGTTGTTTTTATATAGTTAAGCTTGTGGTGAGTTATCTGGATGAGCGGCAATGAATGCATCTAGCTCATTACATGCCTTATTGATAGCTACTAGTGTCGGATAATCGCTCAGCGGTAGGTTAAACCGCTTGGCGTTGTACATTTGTGGAACAAGGCAAATATCGGCCAACGTTGGAGTGTCACCACAACAAAAGCGTGTACCTTGGTGCTTTAGTTGCTGTTCTAATGCAGCGAACCCTTTGTGCAACCAATGGTGATACCACTGCTGTTTTTGTTCATCGCTCACGCCGAGATCATGCTTTAGATACTTGAGTACCCGCAGGTTGTTCAAGGGGTGAATATCGCAGCCCACTTGGTAGGCTAGCGACCGGCATTGAGCTCGAGCCAAACCATCGAGAGGTAATATGGATGCAGTGCCTGGGAACACCTCATCCAAGTATTCACAGATAGCCAGTGACTGAGTCAGTATATTTTCACCCGTATCCAATGCTGGTACTAATCCTGCGGGGGCAATATCGGTATATGAAGAATCTGACTGCTCACCGTTTAGTAGCGATACTGGAACGCTCTCCCAATTAAGTTGCTTAAGGTTTAAGGTGATACGTACCCGGTAGGCCGCAGATGAGCGAAAGTAGTCATAAAGCTTCATTATTTCCCCTTAATGGATTGTTATCGATAAAACTATTTAGAGATTGGATACTGGACAACGGTTTGGTCAATGGCACCGAAGATGCTATTACCTTGTTGGTCAAACATCTCAATACGCACCTTGTCGCCAAATTGCATGAATGGCGTTTTAGGCTCGCCAGATTCAATGATTTCTAGCATACGCTTCTCTGCTAAACAGCATGAGCCACTTGAACGGTCGACATTAGAAACCGTACCTGAACCCACAATAGTGCCATTGCCCACGTGACGTGTTTTCGCTACATGACTAACAAGTTGAGCGAAATTGAAGGTCATATCGACGCCTGCATTCGGGTTACCAAATAACTCTTCGTTCAAGTGCACCGTGAGTGGATGGTGAACCGTTGAATCACGCCAGTTATCGCCAAGCTCGTCGGGAGTGATAGCAACAGGTGAGAATGCTGACGCTGGTTTTGATTGGAAGAAGCCAAAACCTTTACCAAGCTCGGCTGGGATCAAGTTACGTAACGATACGTCGTTCACCAACATTAGTAGTTTGATATGCGATGCTGACTGTTCAGGGGTTGCGCCCATGGGTACCGTATCGGTAATGGCTGCGATTTCAGCTTCAAAATCGATGCCGTAGCTTTCTTCTCGTACGTTGATGTCATCGCGTGGGCCAATAAAACCGTCACTCATACCTTGGTACATTAGTGGGTCGGTCCAGAAAGAGGCCGGCATTTCAGCGTTACGTGCCTTACGGACTAACTCAACGTGATTAACATAGGCGCTGCCATCAGCCCACTGATATGCACGTGGCAGTGGTGAGGCACAATCTGTAGGTTCAAATGTAAAGCTGTCGGCACATTGCTTATCGTTAAGTTGCTGATAACGCGTTTCGAGTTTGCTTTCAACCGTAGACCAGTTATCTAATGCGTTTTGCAGTGTTGGTGCAATATCGGTTGCATCAACTGCTGTTGTTAAGTCACGCGAAACAAGAACAAGTTGACCGTCTAGGCCGTTTTTAAGAGAAGCCAGTTTCATTGTTATTATCCTTAAATATTTATTTTGCAGTCCATGAATTCACGTAATCAGTGTTCTCAACGCCTTCTGGCAGTTCAGGCACATCAAGCGGCATGCGGGTATCGATCATTACTGCTACTTCATCGGTTTCTTTTTTCGCGTGCTTTGCACCAGCCGCAGCCGCTTTCGGGTGAGGACCATGCGGGAAACCACAAGGGTGTAGGGTTACCATGCCCGCTTCGATGTTATCGCGGCTGAAGAAATCACCTTTGTGATAGAACAGCACCTCATCGTAATCATCGTTGTTGTGGTAGAACGGTACTTTTAGTGCGCCTGGATCGGATTCAATAGGGCGAGGAACAAAAGTACAAATGACGAAGCCGTCAGCAACAAACGTGATGTGGGCTGAAGGTGGTAAATGGTAACGGTGGCTCATAAGAGGGCGAATATCACGCCAGTTCAACTTAAATACCGTTAAGTTACCTTTCCAGCCTTGTGCATCAAGCGGGTTGAACGGGTAACTGATCTGGTTCATTTGTTCGCGGCTTTTTAGCAAGACTGTCCAGTTGTCTGTGCTGCTGCGCTGTGCATCAAACTTATCGTTGATGGTTGGGTACTCGAGTACTGCTGGGTCAAAAATAGCATGGTCGCCAACAATACCGCGCTCTGCACTCATGTATGAACCATTAGTGGCTTCTATCATCAACACTGAAATAGGCTCATTAATCTCAACACGCCAGTTTGTTGATCGAGGAATGACTAAGTAATCGCCGTCACGGAAGCTAATGTGGCCGTAGTCGCAATACAGATCACCGCTGCCTTGGTGAATGAACAGTACATCATCGCCGTCACCGTTACGCGCAAGCTCGGTCATATTACTATCACAATGCCACATGCGAACTTTGACATTTGGATTCGTCAGTATGGTGCTGGCGTTGAATGGCTGATTGGTTTTTACTTCCAGCTTATTGGTATCAAATGCACGTGGTTTTAGTGGGCCTTGCCACTCACTCCAGCCCGTTGGGGCATGGGTGTGATACATATGGGAAGCTGGACCAAAGAAACCTTCTTTGCCGATTTCACGTTCAAAACTTTGCTCTGGCAAGTCGCAATGCGCTTGGTTTGATGCTTTGCCTTCTTTTATTGGGAACTGGAACCACTTACGCATTGTTGTTCTCCTTAGCGGGCGCAGCAATATTCAAGGCTTGCTGCAAGATATCGTTATTACCAATATGGTTGGCAAGTGTAAGAATGAGCCGTGCATTAATTTTCTGGCTCAGTTGTTCGTCACCATGACGATGAAGATCAATTAGGCGGTTGTAGAAGCCATCGGTATCTTCAAGGTTGGGGGTTAAAACCAGCTGGTTATTCGTGTTTAAAGTCGTCATCGCAATCTTTACTCCTATCCGTTGCAAGTGGCTTTAGTGATAGCCTGGTTAATACTGTCGGCATTAAATTCACGCCAGCGAGCTGTCACATGTTGGTCTGGGCGGAATAGGTAAGTCGTCGATGGCTGTGCATCAAAACGCTCAAACAAAACACCGTTTGCATCTTGTATTGCCGTTAGACCTTCAGGCAGTTCAACAAGCTCACTGTCTTTGCTAAACAACACGACAGGTTTAACTGGAATGGTTTGTTTAGTTAGGGCTTGTAATGCCTCTGTTGGGATATCACTAGCACCATCGGCGAAGTAGATAGCGGTGAAATCATTGCCGATTTCATTGAGAAGCCAATGTTGTGAGCCGTCTTTTACGTTAACTGGAGCATCTGTTGAGACAGTTCCCGGTAACATTTCACTACAGAATGTTGCAGTGTCTTCGGTATTCAATACCGACCCTGATAAGCAAGCGGGTACTGATAATCGTCCTGAATTAACCAACGGACGTGCAAACTCATGGTGCTCTGCTAAATCAAGTACAGCATCTCGGAACACGAGGCTGATGTTGTTTTTTGGTGTGATGAAATCCGTCGAACGCGTCGAGTTCATGATGTTTTCATCTGCGGCATACACACGCTCACTGCTATAAGTATCAAGCAGTTGAGTTGGAGCTTTACCATCGAGTACAAGCTTCAACTTCCAAATAAGGTTATCGGTGTCTTGTATGCCAGAGTTTGCACCACGCGCACCAAATGGACTGACTTGGTGTGCGGCATCGCCTGTGAATAACACTCGACCATGTCGGAATTTATCCATGCGGCGACAACGGAACGTATATACGCTGCACCATTCAAGTTCGAAGTTTTCATGGCCAAGCATTGCGGCCACTCGTGGGATCACATTTTCAGGCTTTTTTTCTTCATTAGGATCGGCATCCCAGCCGAGGTCGAAGTCGATACGCCATACATTGTCTGGCTGTTTGTGTAGTAGGCTTGAGTGGCCTTTGTGGAATGGAGGCTTAAACCAGAACCAACGCTCAGAGGGGAACTCGGCTTTCATTACTACATCTGCAATCAGGAAGCGATCTTTGAAAATCTGCCCCTTACTTTCCAATCCCATCATGGTACGGATAGAGCTGTTTGCGCCATCAGCCACAATCAGATAATCACAACTCAGGTGATACTCGCCATCGGGTGTATCAATCGTCAGAAGAACTTTATCTTTACCGTCTTCAATTGATATCACTTTATTTTTCCAGCGAAGATCGATTGTTTCTGGCTGTTTCTGAGCTTCATCAACTAAGTACTCTTCCATGTAGTACTGTTGTAAGTTAATAAAGCCTGGGCGACGGTGATGCGCTTCTGGCAGCATGTTGAATTGGTACACTTGCTCTTCTTCAAGAAACACTTTTCCCGTGTTCCATATTACGCCTTTGTCGACCATGCGCTGGCCAGCATCACCAGCAACGCGGTCAACAATTTCTAAGAAACGCTTGGCGTAACATACGGCACGAGAACCAATACTCACGGTGTTATTATCATCTAATACAACCACAGGCTGGTTTTGTGCTGCGCAATCAAGTGCTGCCGCTAGGCCTACAGGCCCAGCACCAACAACAATGACGGGGTGGTGCGCGGTATGCGTACCTGCTTGATCAGCATGCTTTACGTAATCATAAACAGGGTTGATATAAGTTGAATGCATTTGTGTATCCTCCATTCCTTGGCGGTTTACAGTGCGTCTTGTAGTGAATGCCACATGTCTTGGTCGCGCTCTGCCGTCCAGATACGAGGGTTTACATAATCGCCGGCTTCGTCGTAACAACGGGTAATATCAAACGGTAGGCAATGTTCGAAAATAACCCACTCAGCGTATTTAGGCGCAAGCACTTGATAGGTGTCACGGTAGCAGTCAGCCAGTGATTTACCCGCTTCTTTACTCGCTTTAACGGTTTCAAACATGGTACTAACGAATGCACGTGTTCCTTCAATGGCATCTTCGCATAGCTGAGGTGTAGTAAGTGCCTCACCACGACCCGGAACAAGTTGCTCAGGATTTAGTGCAAGTAGGTTATCGAGGGTATTTGGCCAATCCTTGTGGTAAGCATCGCCAGAGTAGGGGGTTGCTCCGTATTCAACTAGGTCGCCAGCAAATAGGATTTTTTCTTCGGGTAGCCATACAACGGTGTCACCTTTAGTGTGACCTGCGCCAAGGTGCATGATTTCAACTTTACGTTTGCCCATATATAGCGTCATGGTTTTGTCGAAAACAACCGTTGGCCATGTTAGCCCCGGAACTGTTTCTACGCCTGCAAATAGGCGAGGGAAGCGGCCAACTTCTGATTCATAATCCTGTTGACCACGTTCAACAATAAGATCGTAAGTGTTTTGGCTTGCAATGATGTTTTCTGCACCGTAAGCAGATGCGCCCAATACACGTACTGCATGGTAATGACTTAAAACAATATGCTTGATTGGTTTGTCAGTGACTTCACGAATACGGTCAATAACATCTTGTGCCATTGCCGGGGTGGCTTGGGTATCTATGACCATTACACTGTCATCACCGATGATGATACCTGTGTTTGGATCGCCTTCAGCCGTGTAGGCATAAACACCTTCAGCCAATTTATCAAAGCTGACGTTCTTAATTTCTACATCAGCGTGTGAAGCAAACTTCTTAGTCATCTCTAGCATCCTTTCAAACAGTAAGTGAACCGAGCGTTATGTTGATTGCTTGTTGAGCAGTGGCGTCGGTCCTTTTTGGGTTTTTAGTATTTCACTTGGAATATTAGTTACAAATGAAACTAAACTTTCATTAACAATATTGCTAACAAACTCAGAGCGCAATTAGACTAAAGTCTAATGAAATACCCATTGATACTTCTTAATTAGCATGTTTTATTGTTAATAGATGGTTAATAAGCAAGTAAATCAATAACAATTACCCTAGTAACATATCGTTACAAGTGAAACCAAAAGGAAGGATGTATGTCAGTTTCAAAAACGGCGCTACTACTGGGCGCTACTGCTATGCTGTCCGCGTCATGGAATGTTTTTGCCGCACCAGAGAAAGTCATTCGAATTAGTACTTGGGGATCGCCAAATCATGGTGTGAACAAAATTATTTGGCCAACATGGGGTGAGTGGATTGAAGAAGCTACTGATGGTCGTGTTGTGGTTAAAATTGAATATGACCTAGGGCCGCCACAATCTCAGGTTGATCTGGTAACTGATGGTATCGGTGAAGTTAGCTGGATCTTCCATGGACATAAACCAGGACGTTTTAAACTGACACAAATGCCTGAAATACCGACTTTTACAGAGGGTGCTAGTTCAGAAATTTCATCCGTTGCTTACTGGCGTACTTACGATAAATATTTAAGTAAAGGGCGTGAGCACCGTGGCTTAGATGTCATGGCTGTTGCTGTTCATGGCCCAGGTCAAATTATTACTCGTGAAGAGGTCAAATCATTGGATGACCTGCGCGGGCAAAAAATCCGCATCGGTGGTGGGGTAATTGGTGCGCTTGCAAAAGAAATGAAAGTCACCTCGGTGTCTATACCGACCACGAAGGTGTATGAATCGCTTTCACAGGGCGTCGTTGATGGCACGTTCTTAACCCTTGAATCACTCAGCAGCTTCCGTCTTAACGAAGTTGCGCCTTACACCATGGTGGTACCTGGCGGCCTTTATCGTGGTAGTTTTGCGATTGTGATGAACAAAGACACCTTGAGTGGGGTTTCAAAAGAAGATCGTGAAGCGATCATGGCGGTATCTGGCGAAAAGCTGTCGCGATTATTCGGAAAAATGATGGATGACTCTGATAATGCGGCAGTAGTCGCTGCAAAAGCGGCTGGGAATACATTTAGTGAAGCACCAGATTCAATGGTTGCTGAACTGAAAGTGTTAGGGCAAGACCTACAAAAAGATTGGTATAAAACGGCGAAGAAGCGCAAGGTTGATGGCCCTGCTGCGTATGACTTCTATCAAGATCAACTAATTGTGTTAGGTGAGTAATGATGAATGCTCGTATTTCCACGGGCATCAAGCGAGGGCTAGAAGCCCTTGCCGCCCTCAGCTTGATGTTAATGATGATCATCACGTTTATTGATGTGTTCGGTCGTTACTTTTTTGATATGCCAATTAACGGTGCCACAGAATTAATTGAAGTCTTGTTAGCTGTGATGGTGTTTATGGCATTCCCGTTAGTCTCTTGGAGTGAAGAGCACATTAGTGTTGATTTGCTTGATAACTACTTTCCTAAGCGGTGGGTCAATATACGCCAAGTCGTGATTAATCTAGTGTGTTCATCGGCGTTAATTTTAGTTGCAATGACGAACTGGAAATTAGCAGGTCGATCGCTGGAATATGAAGAAGTATCAGAAATATTAGAAATTCCTACGGGCTATGTAACTTATTTAATTGCAATAACAGGTGCTGTTGGCGGATTTCTGACATTAGCAAATGCCATGGTGTATGCAAAAAAAATGGTAAGTGGGAATACGGAGCGACACGTGGCTAACAAGGAAATAACTGAAGGAAATAACGGATGATTGCTTCAATTATAGGGTTCACATGCCTGCTAGTTATGGTGTTTTTACGGTTACCACTTGCGTTTGCGATGGGCGTGGTTGGCTTCTTCGGTTTTTGGTATCTCGTTGATTATAACTGGATGGCAGCCATGTCGATGGCGGCTAGGCGAATTATTGATACAGGGCAAGACTACAGCTTATCGGTTATACCGTTATTTATCTTGATGGGTAACTTTGTGACTAAAGCTGGACTATCAAAAGAGCTGTATCAAGCATGTAATGCGTTTGTCGGTCACCGTAAAGGTGGGTTGTCGATGTCGACTATCTTGGCTTGTGGTGGTTTTTCAGCAATTTGTGGTTCCAGTTTAGCAACATCTGCCACTATGGCGAAGGTTGCGATGCCGCCAATGCGTAAATATGGCTACTCAGACGGGTTAGCATCGGCCTCTATTGCGGCTGGTGGTACGCTTGGTATTTTGATCCCGCCGAGTGTCATGTTGGTCATTTACGGCCTTTTGACTGAAAGCAGTATTCGTGAACTGTTTGCTGCGGGCTTTATACCCGGTGTATTAGGTATTGTGCTCTATTTAATGGCTGTAAAATGGGTTGTCTATCGTAATCCAAATTCTGCGCCTCCGGGTGAACGGATGGGCTGGAAAGAACGCTTTATTGCTTTAAAAGGCATCTCATCAACAATTCTATTGTTTGTGTTGGTGATGGGCGGGATTTATATCGGTGCGTTTACGCCAACAGAAGCTGCAGGTATTGGTGCATGTGGTGCATTTGCTTTAGCGTTTTTCAGAGGGGCGCTGAACTATCAAGTGCTGCGAGACATTTTGCTGGATACCGCAAAAACCTCAGCATCGTTATTTGCCGTTGTTATTTCTGCACTGATTCTATCAAATTTTGTAAATCGTGCAGGTTTACCTGATTCATTAATTGAAATGATCCAAGCGGTAGAGATGTCACCATACCTTGCGATGGCGGTGATCTTGATGATTTACATCATATTGGGCTGTGTATTTGAAAGCATGTCGATGATGCTGCTGACAGTGCCTATCTTCTTCCCTGTGGTTGTCCAGATGGGCTTCGATCCAATTTGGTTTGGTATTGTTGTTGTTGTTGTAACAGAGATAAGCTTGATAACACCACCAGTAGGTTTGAATGTGTTCGTACTGTCTGGGGTGATTAAAGACATTAAAACATCCACGATTTTCAAAGGCGTAGTGCCTTTCTGGGTGGCCGATATGGTGAGATTAGCCGTCATTGTAATGATTCCTGGGGTAGCACTATATCTACCACAGTTAATGTACAGTTGACGGGTATATAACAAGTTCTTGGCGTAATACAGTGTTGTATTACGCCTGACTGTAGGGGCGAGCATGAAACAAGATAATAATTTCGATTTACACGAATTCTTCCCATATAAAATAGTTCGTGTTGCTGATTTAGTGAGTCGCGGATTTTCAGAGATATACATAAAAGAATATGGAATTAGCCGTGTTGAATGGAGATTAATTGCATCAATTGGATCTCTTGAAACTGCTTTTGCAAAAGAGCTTGTTGAGCACACCTCCATGGATAAAGTTAAAGTCTCTAGGGGGATACAAAAATTAGTTGATAAGTCACTGGTTGAAAAACAAGTGTTTGAAAATGATTTACGGAGTGTGCAGGTTAGTTTATCGGTAAAAGGAAAGTCGCTGTATAACGAATTGATCCCACGGGCAGTAAAGTGGGAATCTGAACTTTTCGAAGTGTTATCTGCATCTGAATATAAAGAAATGTATTTAACATTAAATAGACTAGCTCAACGCTTAGAATATATGAAAGATTTTGAATTTGCAGGTGAAGAAACGTAACTTAATTATATTAAATATAACCTTATCATCTGCCTTATTCTATGTAGTTTAAGTTTATATTGCTATTCCACGGTAAATAGTAATATTTAATTGAAGGATTAATATATGTCATTGTTAAAGTCAGCGTTATTAGTTGGAGCCACTTCATTATTGATTTCCTCATGGAGTGCGGTCGCTGCACCGGAGAAAGTGATTCAAATTAGTACTTGGGGTTCACCCAATCACGGTATCAATACGGACGTTTGGCCTACATGGGGGCAGTGGGTTGAAGAAGCAACGGAAGGTCGAGTTACAATTAATGTTAATTATGATTTAGGTCCTCCGCAGTCACAGGTGGATATTGTTACAGATGGTATTGCTGATGTGAGTTGGTTCTTCCACGGATTAAAGCCCGGCCGTTTTAAGTTAACACAGTTACCAGAAATTCCGTTGTTCATTGAGGGTAGCAGTTCTGAATTAGTCTCTGTCGCTTACTGGCGTACATATGATAATTATTTAAGAAAGGGCAATGAGCACCGTGGTGTCGATGTTCTAGCCGTTGGTGTACATGGTCCGGGGCAAATTATCTCACGTGATAAAGTGACAAATGTTGATGATTTAAAAGGAAAGAAATACCGTATCGGTGGTGGTGTTGGAGGGGCGATAGCGAAAGATTTTAACGTTTCTCCTATTTCGATGCCGCCAACGAAAGTGTACGAATCACTGGCTCAAGGCGTGGTCGATGGTACTTTCTTAACACTTGAGGTATTGAAAAGCTTTCGTCTTCATGAAGTTGCACCTTATACCATGGCTATGCCCGGAGGCCTATACCGCGGAAGCTTTGGGATCGTCATGAACAAAGACACGCTAAGAGGTGTTTCACCTGAAGATAAAGCTGCAATTATGGCAGTTTCAGGTGAGAAGTTGTCTCGGCTATTTGGCAAGATGATGGATGATGCTGATGACGCAGGCGTTGAAGCGGCACTTGAATCAGGCAATGAATTTTCGCAGGCACCAGAAGCGATGATTGAGCAAGTTAAAGTATTAACCGTTGGCTTAAAGGAAAATTGGTACAAAACGGCACAGAAACGTAAGGTTGATGGTGAAGCGGCATATAGCTATTATCTTGAAGAATTAAATAAAGAGTTAGCGAAGCAGTAAATTTTTACATCTAATAAGTAAAGCCACCATAACCTAGCTTTCTCTTTGAGTGAAAGTCATGGCGGTGGCTTTTTTCATTTATACCTAATACCCATAAAAGCTTAACTTAACGAAAAACAAAGCTACCTTTTGCTTTTTCTAGCTGTAACAAGAAGTGAAATTGGTTAATATTAGTTAATTATATCGGTCGTTTAGGGATAGCTACTAAGATGAAGGATCAATCCAGTTTTGAGTTACAGGAATTCTTTCCCTATAAGTTAGTGAAAACAGCTGATCTGATTAGCCGTGGTTTTTCTGACGTTTACAGCGCAGAGTTTGGAATAACACGCACCGAATGGCGGTTAATCGCGGCAATAGGAGAGCATCAACCAGTACTTGCGAAGGAGCTGGTTGAGATTACCTACATGGATAAAGTGAAAGTATCACGAGGTTTAAATAAAATTGAGGGTAAGCAGCTTATCGTTAAAGAAGTTGCCGATCACGACCACCGTAGTATTGAAGTAAAGTTGACGGCAGAAGGGGAATCTTTGCTCAGTCGTTTGATATCATGCGCCGTGGAATGGGAAACGGAGCTCCTTGATACGCTATCTGCTTCGGAATATAAAAACTTAGACATGAGCCTCGGTAGACTTTTGAAACGGTTAGAGTCTATGCAGCAAGCTAAAGACTAGTTTGTGGTTAAACCGATCCCCCTCATATTGTCGTTTTTTTTCAAGAACCAATACATTTAGTGATTTACAATAACGGCAAAGAATTAGTGTTAAAGAGAAAACCATGCTTTTCGATGAACTACTAGAAGGCAAAAGTCTTGCCTTAACATCAGAATATTCAATTAAGCTGATTACCCCCGATGACTTGGCTGACATTCTTGTGATGCTTGAAAACCCGAAGGTCACAGAGTTTTTATTCTTTGCTCCAGCGCCAGAAGAGCTATATCGCGCATTTTTTGAGCCAATCATTGAAGATACTCAATCAGCAATCGCTGAAGGACGCTGGCCAGAACACCCAACAGTGATCATTAGCGACAAGAATGGCCAATATATGGGGATGGGTGGATTAACCCAAGTGATGTTATTAGAAGGCAACTTTGAAGTTGGGTATCAATTGCCTGAACACGCATGGCATAAAGGTATCGCAACCGAAGTATGTAAAACGTTAACCCAACTCGCTTTCAGTATGTTGAATGCCCATAAGATCTCTGCTGACTGTTATGGCAGCAATGTTGGTTCTTATAAAACACTCGAAAAGTGTGGCTTTGAACAAGAGGGGCGAGCTGTGAATTATTATAAATTTAATAATGGCTTTGATGACCGCCTTTATTATGGACTGTGTTTAGAGCGTTATTTAACCATGCCGATCAAGTAGTCGCGATCTATCCACCTTCCGCATTAAAGCCTTTAATCCGTCGATTTTACTCTGGGTTAGAGGCTTTTAATTGCCTATCTTCAATACCAACTTTTATGATTACCTCCCAGCACTGCTCCCACTAGCTCTGCCGTTTGCGTTATGGATTGTCAGCTATTCTTAAGGCAGCCATATCAAGGAGCGGACTATGAAGCAAAATAACTACCATATAAAAACCATGTCAAAAAATGACTTATTACTTGCCATTGACTGGGCTGCGCAGGAAGGGTGGAATCCCGGCTTATATGACATTGAGTCCTTTTATGCCGCTGACCCGAGTGGTTTTTTAATGGGTTACTTAGATGATGAACCTATTGCCTCTATTTCGGTCGTAAAATATGACAAGAGCTACGGTTTTCTTGGATTTTACATTGTGAAACCTGAACATCGTGGAAAAGGCTATGGATTGGCACTTTGGAAAGCAGGGTTAATATATCTTGAAGGCTGTAACATTGGTCTAGATGGTGTCGTTGAGCAGCAAGCTAACTACCGGCAATCTGGGTTTGACTACGCATATGGCAATATTCGCTATGAAGGTATTGGTGGAGGAAGCACACCCGACATCAAAGATGGTGATATTGTTTCTCTTACGGATCTGCCATTTGAAGTAGTGGAGCGCTACGACTGCGATTACTTCCCAACGAAACGAACTGCATTTTTGAAGTCTTGGCTAGATCAAACAGGTTCAGTCGCATTAGGTGTTAAGCAACACGGTGAGTTAGTTGGCTATGGGGTTATGCGGCCATGCCGCAACGGTTATAAAATCGGTCCACTGTTTGCTAATGACGCATTAGTCGCGGAGGACATTTTTTTGAGTTTAAAAGCCCAGACTAAAACCTCTGATAATGTATATCTAGATGTGCCTGAAGTGAATGTCGCGGCTGTTGCGCTTGCTCAAAAGCAACACTTAGAACCTGTATTTACCACCGCGAGAATGTATACCCAGCGTATTCCAGACATCTCGGTTGACAGAACATTTGGTGTGACGACATTCGAGCTTGGGTAATCAATAAACCTTTGTGATTAAACCAAGTCCTATGACTGAATGGCTTTAATATGTATTAACTTGATACCGATCACTATCAGTACTTGTTGGTAGTCAGTAGATACTGTAAAAGAATCTGCGTACCGCGGCATTCTTTTAACGGTAGTTATATTAAGAAGGTATTATGAAATCAGAGATGTATTCAACGTTCGCCAATGAATATGACGAAGTCATTCAAGGCAATATCTACAATGCGTATTTAGAGCGCCCGACTCTTCAGGCGATGTTACCAGCGTTGACGGATCTTGATGTGGTTGATCTTGGCTGTGGCTCTGGGGTGTATGCGCAATATATGTTGGCGCATGGCGTAAAAAAGGTAACGTGTATTGATTATTCATCAGAAATGGTTGAGCTGGTTAATATCAAAGCCTCTAAAGCTGGAGTGAGCGACAAAGTTACAGCGTATGCGCAAGATTTGTCGAAAGGCCTCCCGCAAGAAATCGACAAGAGTGCCGATCTCGTTATTTCACCGTTGATGGTGCATTATCTTGAAGACCTTTCGCCGTTGTTTAGCGATGTTCACCGTGTATTAAAATCGGGTGGGTCATTTGTGTTTTCAACCCACCACCCATTCGCAGATTTTGAATGCTCGACAACGGGCAATTATTTCGATCGTGAGCGTGTTACCGAGAAGTGGGACACCGTTGGTGTACCTGTTGAGGTGAGTTTTTATCGTCGTTCGCTAACTGAAATAATGAATGCGCTGACAGAAAATGGCTTGGTTGTTACGCAAATCTCTGAAGGTGAGGTGTTGGAAAAAGTGAAAGAGATTTCACCGGAAAAGTATGAGTACTTATCCAAAAATCCAAATTTCATTTTTATTAAATGCCAGAAGCTCGGTTGATTAGTTTACGCACTTAGTTTCAATTTCTGATGAGTCGTGCTCTATAGACAACACATTACTTTCGAGTAAATAACTAATCAAAGGCCAAAGCGTCACTTTTGGCCTTTTTTAATTATTTTCCCATCTAAAGGTCACGTTTCGATACTTTAGTTATCAAATTTCAATTTAAATGCCAAAAATCGCTTCTAGTTAACTATTATGATGGATAATATCAATCATAATAGTTTGCGTTTTTAGGGGGCTAATGATGTTTTCGTATGAGCATTTACTTGCATTTTGTACCACGTTTGAAGAGCGGGGCTACAGTGCTGCAGCAAGGAAGCTGGGTAAAGATCGAACCACTATACGCGATCAAGTCAAAGCGCTAGAAGACTATTACGCGGTCGCTTTGTTTGTTATTGACGGCAAGAAGGCCATGCCAACACCCACTGCACACCATATTTACCTACGTGCAGAAAAGCTTGTTAGAAGTAGCGAGTGTTTAAATCGCTCATTACAAGCAGCGTTTGATGCAGAACTGTTTCTAATTAATATTTATCATGATGTATCGTTACCCAATAAACTGGCGATTAAAATCGAGCATGAACTAGCCAAACACTTTCCTGAACTAAAAATTAATTGGCTTCATCGAAATAGAGAAGAAGCTTTTGAATTTATAGAAAAAGATAATAGTAGTATTGCATTGATGCAACACCAGAATGTTAATGCGACAGGTAAACCAATCAACTACTTTTCATTGGGTTATGGTGAATTGGCTGTGTATGCCGGTAGGCGAAGCGTACTTGGGCATTTGAAGAACATCACTATTGATGACTTAGCGCTTGAAAAGCAATACATCAGTGAGAATGATTTTAATACACTGCCCGGTTTGTACGTGGTCTCTCCTCGCTATCATTTAATCAGTAACAATGATTTATTAACCGAGATGGTAAAACATGACGGTTGGGCAATTATTAGTACTGCGCTGGCACAGCCTTTTGTTAATAGTGGTGAACTACTGCGTCTTGATGTGAGTGAAATGGCAGACCACCTAAATTTTGGGTTTACGTTTTACTTTCCTGTTGGTCTTGAAACACACCCTGTTATTGAGGCGATCAAAGTGGTGGCTAGAAATCATTTCAATTAAAGAAGGTCTGAATTATGATGGATTTTATCCATCGTTTTGTATTTTTATGATTGATAGTTAGATGCAATCATAACCTTGTTTATTACATGAATAGGGTTAGATACCATGAACAAGAAATTACTCACTACCGCTATTGTTGGGACTTTATCGTTAGGTGTTGTAACAGCGGCAGAAGCTTGCACAAGACTGTTATGGAATACACAAGATCATGGTACTTTTGTATCTCGTACACTCGATTGGTCAGAACAGACTAACCCTACACTAGTTAATATCCCTAAATCATCTTCTTATGTGACGCATCTTGACAATAATAATACAATGTCCTCCCAATATGATGTCACAGGCACAACGACTTATGGCCAACTGACTGATGGCATAAATAGTGCCGGCCTAAGTGGTAATGTACTTTACGATGCGGGAATGGATACAGCAGACTCAAAGCATGCAGAAGACTTTGGTACATTAACTTATCTAAAACATATTCTCTCTCAATATTCGACGGTAGATGACGCCGTGAAGTTTGTTGAAGGTAACGCGCCGAATACCGAGTTTGTACCGGGAGTTCCTGTAAGAATTGCACTGCATATTAGTTTGCAAGACATTACGGGTGATTCTGCGATTATTGAATTTAGAGCTGAAGGCCCACGTATTTGGCATGGACCACAATACACGGTGATGACCAACCAGCCAGACTATGACCAACACCTAGCGAATGTTGAACGTTCTAAACGTGGGTGGGGAGAGTTAGAAGGGCAATACTCGCAAACAAACTTAGGTACAGGGGGGAATGCAAACCCTGAAGACCGATTTATACACTCGTCGTATTTCTATGGCCACTTAACAGAGCCAACCAGTGTTATTAACGGTATGGTGAAACTTGATTCGATCACATTCAAAATTCCGCACGATGCGCCAAACCGTCCGGTGAATGGTGAGATGGCAGGTTACGCGACTGAATATAATGTGAACTACCATTTACAATCCGGTGAAACCTTACTTCGCTACCAGTGGGGAGATGATTTCACACAATTACAATACAATGTTAAAGCTATTCAAAACTCGGGCAAGAATATTGAGTTCGATTTGGTTCAGGCTGGGTTAATTGGTGAAATAACCGAAAAGGTTATTGCTTCAGGGCAATAACCTGCGAAAAACTGGCTAGTTACTAGCTAGCCAGTTTAATTATTATTCACAGGTGTTTTTTTGCATATGACTGCATGACGTTCAGTAGCCCGTCATAAATGGCTGATTGCTCAAATGTTGATGGATAAAAAAAGCTCAGGCCAAATCGGGCCGATTTTGTGAGCTCTTTAAATGCTAACTCTTGAATTTCACCAGTGGCAACAGATGGCTCCGCGGTAGACGTTGTCATCAAAGCCCATCCATGTTTTTTTACTAACTCAAGCAACATATCGTTATTACTTACCACCCGAAGGTTTGGTGATATAGCTAAAAATTCGGGCATTGAAATAGAATGGTTTTCACTAATATATTGCTTTTCTAATTCAAGATCTTCCATTGAGATATTCTTTTGCTGAAATAAAATACTTTCAGGCCTTGCATAAGCACTGATATCGACATCGCCGAGTTTAATATTTTCCACAGCATAATCAGATACATTGAACATCCTATGCTGCATGACTGCGACTTTATTGTGTCCATTTGAAACTGCAGTTAACGCTTCATCTCTGTTTCTGTGTAGCCAATTCACAATAATGTTTGGAGACATTGCTAGCATGAATTCTTCAATCTCAAGCACTAGTCCATTGGGCATTAAAGAGTCGTGATAGATATCAATGGATTTAAGTTCATGCTTATAAGCCGTCATCATTCTTAAGTCGAGTCGTTCGCTGCTTCTTACAATCAATTTAGCTTGTTTGTACATCGAGTCAGAAAAAGGCGTTGGTCGCGCTTTTTTGCCTTCAATAGTGAATAGTTCGGTACAGTAACTATCTTCTAACGTTTTTATCTGTTCACGAATGGTTGTTCTATCTTTATTGAGTATGCGTGCTGCACCGCTATAGCTGTGCGCTTCATAAGTGGCACAAAACGACTTTAAATGCTCATAAGAAAACATGCGTGTTGCCTCACGATAATAATGATTGGTTTTCCCCTTCATTATGCATTACTTCAAACGGAATTTCATGACTATAGTAGGGGTATAGAAGAGAAATATCGGTGAGTCGAACGTAAGTTCGCTTACTTATAACAATTTATAAATTAAAAATAATAGGCAAAACAATGAAAAAGTTACTTCTGTCTACGGCCATTGCAAGTGTTATGTCAATGCCCGCTATGGCGATCCAACCAGATAGCCCAATTACTCTGTTTGTCTCAAACGACATAGTTACATTATCGGAAAATGATTATGGCAAGGTTAATGCGATCGCTGTTCAAGACGGAAAAATCTTAGATGTTGGTAAGCGCAAGAACCTTGAAAATAAATATGCAGAAAAGAAAGGCTTTTCGGTAAACACAGAATTTGAAGATAAAGTGCTGACGCCTGGTTTTGTCGAACCACATATCCACTTATGGATGATGGGTATTCTATTGAGCACTGAATTTATTACGCCTGCCGATTGGGACTTACCTTGGGCTAAAGTCGAAGGTGTTCAAGGCCATGATGCATATGTAGAGCGTTTGACTGAAATTGAAAAAAATCATCCAAAAGGACAACCGTTAGTGTCTTGGGGTTACCATAATTACTTCCACGATAATAATATGAGCCGTGAATTACTGAACAGTATTTCAAAAGAGCGCCCAATCATTGTTTGGCACCGGAGCTTCCATGAGCTTTTCTTTAATGATGCTGCAATGGAAATGATGGGGTGGAACGAAGACGGTTGGTCAGGTGATGGACATGCTTATACGCAGCTAGATTGGGAACGTGGCCATGCCTTTGAAGCGGGAGCTAAACTCATCTTGAACGACATGTTAAAGTTCCTTGTTGAAAGCGGTATGTTTGCAACAGGGATGGAGCGAACAAGGGATTACACGCAATCAGGCGGTATCACGACAGCCATTGATCCTGGTGTAATTGCGACACCAGAGATGTTTGAACAAGTCGTTAGCATTTTAGAAGATGACTTCTTCCCTATGGATTATTGGCTAATGCCTGCTGGTAACTTTACCTACATGATGGCGGGTAATGATCCAATCAAAGGTAAGGCTATCGCCGAAGGACAAACTCAACATGAAGCTTATAGCGGCCAGAATATAAAATGGTTACCGAAGTTTATTAAGCTTTTTGCTGACGGTGCGATGTATAGCCAGCTAATGCAGCTTAAAGATGGTTACACAGATGGACATGCCGGTGAGTGGATTCAAGAACCGGCTGATCTTGAAGCAAGCATGCGCCCTTATTGGAAAGATGATTACACCATCTATGTTCATGCTAATGGTGACTTAGGGTTTGAAACTGCGATCAATATTCTTGAAAAAATGAATAAAGAATATGCGCGTGAAGATCACCGTACTGGTTTTCATCACTTAGGTATTACAGATAAAGATGATATTCCAAAAGCGGTTGAGTTAGGGGCTAACTTTAGTGTTAACCCATATTACACTCACATTTTAGCTGAGCTGTACTCTGAAGAAGGTGTAGGTAAAGAACGTGCTGAAACAATGGCACGAGGACGCTCATTCATTGATGCTGGTGGTACGTTATCACTGCATTCTGATTCACCAATGGCACCAGCACAGCCTTTAAGCCTGATGTGGGCAGCAGTGAACCGTACAGGTTTATCAGGTGAAGCGGTTGGTAAGCAAGAGCGTATTACTGTTGATGAAGCGATGCGTGCCATTACCATCGATGCCGCATATACCGCTCGACTAGAAAATGAAATTGGTACGATTGATATTGGTAAGTATGCAAACTTTACAGTGCTTGATAGCAGCCCATATAAAGTAAAACCTGAAAATATTAAAGATATTCAGGTGGAAGCGACAATATACCAAGGTACACCAGCACACCTAACATCGAGCAATGCAGGTTTAGCGATGACAGACAATACAATGAATGTTGTTAGCTATCTAAATAGCCATCATGGACATGACCATGACGGAGATATTTGTACAACGAGCCTTCACTTACAGCAGGCTATGTCTGAGATTAAATTTAACTAGCCTCAGCTAGAAGTAAATTGAGCGGACTCCATTGCTGGCTCAGTAAATGAATAAGCCTTGTTGGAACTTTTGTTCTGGCAAGGCTTTGTTATATTTTCCATTGCACTTTCTATTATCCGTTCGAATTGTCTTAATCCCTTCTAAATATCTACAATAAATGTCGTTTAAGGCAGAAACAAAACACAAATCTGCTTTAATAAAAGGGCGATGTAAATAGTATACTATTGTTTATTAAGGATTAATTAACTAAGGGGTAGATGTTGTATATTGGCGAAATATCGAAACGTTCTGGGGCATCGCCTAAAGCAATTCGGCTATATGAATCTATCGGCTTGCTTTTGAACATCAAAAGGCGCGGAAGCTACCGTGTTTACGATGATGGTGATGTTAAATTTGTTAAGCTAATCAAAGATGCGCAAGCATTAGGTGTAAGCTTATCGGATTTAAAACAACTTGCTGTGGGTCACCGCGAGCTAGATTGGCCGTTAGTCATTAAGCTTTTATCTCAAAAGCAACATTCTATCGACGCAGAAATACTCCGATTAACTCAGCAAAAAGATAAAATTGAAGGGTACCGGAAAAGTATCCAACAATGCTTAGGAACTGATTGACTCTGCCCTGTGGGGAAAGGTTTATGCTGTCCTTTTTATAAGGCGATAAATCGAGATGAAAAAAATATTAGTGATTAATGGCAACCCTAAATCAGTCAGTTTTTGCAGTGAACTGGTTAATAGCTATATACAGGCTTGCCCGACAAATAATGACGTCAAACATATTTCCCTAAGTGAGCTTGAATTTGAGCCTAACCTGAATGGTGGTTTTGGCTCCGATTTAAAACTCGAACCGGATTTAGTTTCATTTCAGCAGTCATTATTGTGGGCTGAGCATATTGTTATTGTTTTGCCTATGTGGTGGGGAGGAATGCCTGCTAAATTAAAAGGCTTAATTGACCGCACTTTATTGCCCGGTTTTGCATTTAAGTATGAGAAGAACAAATCAATCCCTAAAAAATTGCTTAAAGGTCGAACTGCAGATGTGATTGTTACGATGGATACACCACCGTTTTACTATCGCTGGTTTCAAGGGAATGCTGTACACAAGCAATTAAAGCACACAGTTTTGGGGTTTTGTGGGATTAAACAGGTTTCATCAACCTATATTGGTCCAGTATTAAACTCGACCCAGAAGCAAAGAGATAAATGGAATTCGACAGTGTCTAAACTTGCCCCAATAGACTAGGGCGATAGGCACTTTAACAAGGAACTTATCAGTGAATATGGACATTTTTGTTGTTGATGCATTCACTCAACAACAGTTTAAAGGTAATTCTGCAGCGGTTATTCCAATAAAGGAATGGCCAGATGCCGTTTTAATGCAAAAGATTGCATCAGAAAATAATTTGTCAGAAACCGCATTTATTAAAGTGGTTGCTGTCAATAAATATGAAATTCGTTGGTTTTCACCGCTTACCGAGATCGATTTTTGTGGCCATGCAACATTGGCTGCGTCCTATGTTTTGTTTAACCACTTAGGTTGTACCGGTGAAATAGAATATACCACCTTAAAGGTTGGAAGCTTGTTGGTGACGCAGAAAGCCGATGGCCGCATTGAAATGAGTTTTCCCAACCAATGCCCTGAGCCTTTGAATCACATACCCGAAGCATTATTTGCAGGTTTATCCCATAAGCCGATTGAGGTGCTACGAAATCGCCAAGCCTATGTAGCAATAATGGCCTCGGAATGTGAGGTTAGAGAGCTCTCCTATGACTCAGAGCAATTAAAATCGTTGGCGCCATTTGATGTTGTGGTAACAGCTCAAGCTGATAATGAGAACGGCGATTATGAATTTGTTTCTCGGTACTTTTGGCCTGCAAATGGTGGGGATGAAGACCCAGTAACGGGGTCAATTCATTCAGGGTTAGCACCTTTCTGGGCAAAAAGGCTGTCAAAAAACAAATTGGTGGCTAATCAAGTCTCGTTAAGGGAAGGGATACTATATTGCAATGTAGTTGATGACCGAGTCTTGGTTTCTGGTTTTGGCGTTTTATACCTTAAAGGTCAGATTTATATTTAAGGTATTTAAATGTCAGCCTGAGTTAAAAGCTAAGAATACACAAAGTTAAGGGGTAAAGAATGGAAATGGATTGGGTGAACAGCATCCTTCGATTAGATGGATTTTTTGCTGTTACAATTGGCATTGTCGTACTGTTTGTTGGGCGGCGGCTCAATAATGTCATCCCGATACTCAAGGAGTTCAGTATTCCAGAGCCGGTTACTGGTGGGATCTTGTTCTCTGTACTTATTGCCCTGTTTTTCTTTATTACCAATATTGAGATTGAATTTAATTTAATTGCGCGTGATGTATTACTGGTTTACTTCTTTACTACCATAGGGATTAACGCCAGCTTAAAAGATTTACTCCGTGGTGGGATGCCATTAGTGATATTACTCGCGATTACTATTGGCTATATGATCGTTCAAAACCTAACTGGTATAGGTGTTGCGGGGTTGTTTGGTTTGGACCCTGCCGTTGGTTTGTTGGGTGGAAGTATCTCGTTGATTGGCGGGCATGGGACGGCAATTGCTTGGGCGCCGCGTGTCGCTGAAGAATATGGTATTTCTAATGCGATGGAAATTGGTATCGCCAGTGCGACATTTGGCTTGATACTAGCGAGCTTAATGGGCGGGCCAATTGCTAAATTTTTAATTAACCGTTATCAACTCTCTCCTAGTCATCATGAAGAACTGGACATTGGAGTGTCAGATGAAGGTGATAAATCCATCACAGCGTTTGACTTTCTGGATGCCATTCTAGCCATTCATATCTGTGCCATTTTTGGTTACCTTCTTAATGGTGCAATCGGCGAGTTAGGTTTACAACTGCCTCTATTTGTTACCTGTTTATTTGCCGGTATTGTTATTACTAACCTTGTTCCTTCATCTTACCCTCGAATATCGGGTACAGTTTGGCCTACACGGAAACCCGCCATTGCGTTAATAGCCGATATATCGTTAGGTACGTTTCTTGCGATGTCGTTAATGAGCATGCAATTGTGGACATTAATTGACTTAGCAGGACCTATTTTTGCCATATTGGCAGCGCAGTTTATCGTCGCTATCTTAATAAACCTTTTTATTGTTTTCCCTGCGATGGGTAAGAATTATGACGCGGCGGTAATATGTTCGGGTTTTGGTGGGATATCACTAGGTTCAACACCAACCGCAATGGCAAACATGTCTGCGGTATCACAGCGATACGGTAATTCGCACTTGGCCTTCATAATCGTGCCATTAGTGTGTGCTTTCTTTATTGATTTAGTCAATGCACTGCTTATTCCGTACTTCTTGACGAGTTTCTAACAAGGGCTGTTATGGGTAGTCAAATGTAATAAAAAGGGGGGGCAATATGCATCCCCCTTTGTTTTTTAAGTATCAAGCTATTTCATCAAGCTAGGTGATTTTATCGCTTTTTTTGACAGCTCTTTCGCAAACTCTGCAATGTCTGCTTCAATTATTTTTACCGACTCACGCATTTCGGCCATATCAATATTTTGAATTTGGCGGTTTTCCATCACGATATCACCATTCACAATAGTGGTGGCGACATTACTCGGGTTTGCCTGATATACCAAGGTTGCGTATGGGTTGTAGTTTGGCATCATGTTTGGCGACTGGGTCTCGACAATGATGATATCAGCTTTTTTTCCAACCTCTAACGAGCCGATTTCATCTTCCATATGTAGAGCTTTAGCACCGCCAATCGTCGCGAGTTCGATCACTTGCTCTGGGATCATAATGGTACGATCCTCATGCTTAAGCCGTTGCATGTTGGCGGCATAGCTAAGTGTTCGCCATAAATCGACCTGATTAGAGCTCATTGGCCCGTCGGTGCCTAATCCCATGCGAACACCCTGTTGGTACATGTCCCAAGCGGGAGCGATACCGGTTGCACCTTTGGCGTTAGCCATTGGGTTGTAGGCTACACTGGCGTCGGCTGCCTTCACTAAATCAATGTCTTCTTGATTTAAATGAATACCATGCGCGAGTACCATACGGTTATCTAACACACCAATTTTTTGTAGCCACGCGACAGGGCTAAGTTGCTCATCATTACCTTTAATGCGCTCTGCTTCGTTGCCAAACTCTCCGACATGGATTAATACTGGTACATCCAGCTGCTGAGATAGTTGGTTGATTTCTTGAAGCTTTTCTTTTGAAACCGTATACACCGCATGTGGTGCAAAGGCGGGAGTGATCAAGGGGTCATTTTGGTATTCAGCAATGAAGTTTTTAGCATATTCAATGCCGCCATATGGTTGTGGAGCATCGATGACAGGGAACTTAATTACTGTTTCACCAAGTACGGCACGTAAACCAACTTCTTTTGTTGCACGCGCCATATCGTCCATATGGTAGTACATATCAGCGTAGGTTGTGACACCACTTTGGGCTAGATCAACGGCACCAAGTCTTGTTGCTTCATAGATGAGCTCTCGGCTCAACTTTTCTTTTTCAAGTGGAAAGAAGTAGGCAAATAGGCGGTTGGAAATCCCTTCTTCACCTAGGCCGCGAAATGCAATCATCGGTAGGTGATTGTGAGTGTTTATCATCCCAGGCATCACGATACCACCTTCAGCATCTATCACCTTTGGTGCTTGATAGCGGCTGAGAAGGCTTTCATCACCCACTGCAATAATGGTGTCGTCTTGAATAACGATAACACCATCATCAATAACTTTCTTATGGTCATTAATGGTAAGGAGTTGACCATTGGTGATGATCATTGAGGCGTTGTAACCAGGTTGGGAAGAAGGCATCGAGCAACCTGCAAGGAGTAGCCCTGCAGCTAGTAGCGTTATTTTTCTGTTCATTGTTTCTATTATAAGAGGATAATTCGGCGTGGTAATTCTAGGCGCTAAAGGAAACATGAGCAAAGATTCATATCTCATAATGAGATAATGAGTCAGACACCGGGGGATAAACCGGGCTAGAAAAGCGATAAATCAAGAAATAATAGTGCGAGAGATCACAAAAAGACACATTCAGTGTTCGTGTGGTTTGTGCTAAAAGTGACGATAAATTGACGTTGAAAATATGCATCGATTAACAGCTTATCTTTATTAATCAATGATTAGTAATACATTTATCATTAGTTGGYGGCTGAATATTACTCCGTTGATGCCTAAAAAAATATACATCACCCAAGGGGATATAAACTTGATTCATCATTCATAAATTTAATGAACTACAAAAGTGTTGTTCCTTGTCTAGTATTATATACAAGGTGTTTAGTATGGAACGGCCGATGCACATTTTAATCATATTACTGTTGGGGTGTTTTTTAAGTTGGTCAGTATTTTCAATGGGTGAAGATACTCGTACACTTTCTATTGGTGTTATTAGTAACCATCCATCTAAACATATAATAAAAACAAAGCCTTTAATGGGGTACTTGCAAAAAGAAATGGATGTTTTTGGTTATCAAAGCTATGAGATTATTGTTAAGACGAATATAGAAGATATGATTAAATCTATTAATAGAGGTGAGGTTGATATTGTTTCTGAAACTTTATATGGCGCAAGCCAGATTTATCAGCAGACAGTGATGGAGCCAATACTATTACGGTGGAAAAAGAACGTTTCTCGATATAATAGTTATTTCATCACAAGGAAAGATAGTGAAATTAATGTTATTGAAGATGTGATTGGACGGAAAATAGTGTTTGAAGATCCAGGCTCAACCAGCGGATATTATTTGCCAATGGTGGCGTTAAAGCAGCACCAATTGCCAGTTAATCACATCCAAGATTTGGAAGAGGTCGGTGAGCCTTCTATGGTGAATTATGTATTTTCATCTGATTTCACGAGAAGGCATAATGAGGTTAATATTTCAACCTGGGTCTATCATCGAAAAGTAGATGTTGGGGTGTTAAGTAGTGTGAATTGGGAGGATAATGAGGATGTGCCTATTCGCATAAAAGAAGCACTCAAGTTGATTTATAAAACACCATCTGTACCACGGTCATACATGTTAGTTCGTTCAACATTACCAGCAAGTCATAAAACGGCGATAAGAGACATACTTTTACAGGCACATGAGAGTGCTTCTGCTCATAAGGCGCTAAAAAAATATCAAAGAACAAGCCGTTTTAGTGAGTTAAGCGAAACCGATGAACGATTGCTTGAAAGTACTCTTCTTTTTTGAAACGAACTATAGCTGTATAACAATATGAGAATTGGGTGGGCAACAAAAAATGTTTTACTAATCGCAACGATTATAACTTTATCGATGGCAGTTCTATTATTCGTTCATTTAGAAGAACTGAAGAAAGGTACGGAACAATCTGCGCAATCGATTCAGTCTATCATTGGAAGTAGTTATAAAGATATCGTAGATAGTAACAGTTTACTATTGTCTGGATATTTAAGTAATGAGTTGAAAGATTCAATATACTTACTTGACTTTGAACATGTTAATTTAATGGTTGAGCATCTACATCGTTATGAAATAATTGAAGACGTAATTATTTTTGATCATGATGGTATTATTATTCATGATGGAACGGATAAAAATATTAAAGTGGGTGAGGTGTTTGATAATAGTGCTGTTGTAAATAGCATTAAAATTGGAAGTACCTACAATTATCAGGGGGAATATTCGATTGATATCGGTTATCCCGTTATGATCGATGAGTCTGTGATTGCTGGGATATATATAACGATGCCGCTTGATGATGTCATTAGAATTACTCGGATAGCAAACGAAAATATTATTAATCAATTGGATAATCATAAAGCTAACCTTACAGAGCGCTCAATAATATACTTTACGTTAACTGTGCTGTTTGCTTCAGCTTGTGTATTTATTATTAGTCAAAGATTAATATCACCGATTTATCAGTTAACTCGTCATATTGCTAGCATGAAACAAGGGGATTATCGACCTTTTAAAGTTAAGAGACAGGGGGACGAGATTGGTACGATGATAGGCAAGTTTAATAGCTTGTGCCACCTACTTGAAGATCATGATAGAAAACTCAAAGAGCTTGCCTACTATGACGCTTTAACATTTTTACCCAATAGGCATCTCTTTAAAAGAACAATCGAAGAGCATCGAGAAACCAATTATTTTGTTCTTTTCATGGACTTAGATGGATTTAAGTCGATAAATGATAACTATGGTCACCAAATTGGCGATAAAGTATTGATCGAAGTTGCCTATCGCATACGTGCTTCGCTGAGAATCAAAGACAAGATCATCTCATTAAAACCACAAAATATGGTGGCACGAGTCGGAGGTGATGAGTTTGTTATTTATCTTAATGATGTCAATGGAAAGTCAGAAGTTGAATTAATCGCAAACCGTTTAATTTCTGCAGTAAAAAAGCCTATTCTAATTGATGATAATGAGCTCTATGTGAATACCAGTATTGGTGTTTTTCAATGTTATGACGCTAAGGGGGTAGAGCAGTCAATAAAAAATGCAGACATAGCATTATATGAAGCAAAGCGGCGTGGTAAAGGGCGTTATGTTCATTATGATCATGCCATGGATCTAGGTATTCAGTACCGCTATCGTCTTGAAAACAAACTTCAGAGTACTTTAAAGTCATTAAGTGGCTACTTCCTTGAGTTTCAACCTCAGTTTAATTTAGCGGACTATGAACTGGTAGGTGTTGAAGTTTTGATCCGCTGGCAAGATGATGAGTTTGGCGTTATTTCATCAGTAGATTTAACTAAAATTGCTGAAGGCCTAAATATTTTAAATGAACTAACCCGATGGCAAATCATTGAAGTTATAAACTTTTACGAAAGCGTGCGCGAGTACGTCAGTGATGATTTTTACTTTTCGCTTAATTTAGGAACAAGGCAAGTTATGGATCAGCTTAACTTTGATCGAATTCTAAGGTATTTGGATAATCATCAGGTTAAACCATCCTTGTTTCGTATTGAAATACCGGAGTCTAGCTTTGTTCACTATGTTAAAGATGTTAGATGTATGATTAGTAAGGTGAAAGCGCATGGTTTTGATGTATGGCTTGATAATGTGGGCGCTAGTCAAACGTCGTTGAAGCTAGTGTCAGAGCTTAAACTTGATGGCTTTAAAATAGATAGTTCTTTTTTTATACACCCGAGCCGTGAAAATGAGCTAATTGTCTCTGCCCTTATTTCGATGGCAAAAAAAATGGGGATTGGTGTTATCGCAAATGGGGTTGAATCGATACAGAGTGAAGACTTTCTACGTAAAGAGCAGTGCTTAGTGGCACAAGGGGCTTACTTTGCTAAACCAATGAGTAAGAGCCACCTTAAATATATACTGCAATGTTTTGGTTCAACACTTCAAAAAAATAAAGTGAGTGCTAACAGCTTTTAGCTAAATATTGTCAGAACTTTTCAGCTAGCAGTATTGGTATTGTTGATATCTTAGCGTCTGGTTGCATATGATGAGCTAATAGTTGTAACTGTATATGTCTATCGTTACCGATTATTCAATAGCTTAGGATTACCCATTAATGTTTTTATGGTTACTGACATTCCTACGACCATAAATTGACATTAATCGAACATTGTTTTTCTTCTCGAGACGTATTCTAACGTCATAAATAATGAGGAGAAAACCATGAAACAGTGGTTAAAACCAGGTAACTGGAAGAAAAAAGCATTGGTCAATGGGGTAGTTGCAACCCTGATTTTATCGTTTGGATTGGTTGTTCCAAATGTAGCTGAGGCACATGGCCATAAGCATCACCATAAACACAAAAAGCATCACAAACATAAGCACCATAAACATCATAAGCACCACAAAAAGGTGGTGATAGTTAAAAAAGCACCAAGGCATCGCCATTACCATCGTAGTCGGCTACCAGAAATTGCTACGTTTGCGATCGTTGCAGGTGCAACTTATGCGATTATTGATAACCACTACTACAAGCGTCGTGGTGATAACTATGAGTATGTTACTCGACCAAGGTAACAACTTGTACTGATGTTAGTGATCATAAAGCCCAGCATAGTTTTAACTAGAAAGAAAACAACTATGCTGGGCTTTATTGTAATGTCGGTAAGCGTGTTTATCGAGAAAGTTTGGTGTTTTAGCGATGACTGTGTTCTACCTTTATAGTACAACTCCACCAGTAAAGTAGAGCGACTAGGCCAAAGGTCAGCAGCATTAGCCATACCATTGGAGTGACGCCTGAACCAGAATAGACAACGATACTCGCGCTGGTAGATAAAATTGCCCCACCTCCCGTCATGATTGCTGCACCAAGCCCTGAGGCTGAACCAATTAATTCTGGTTTGACCGATAGCATTCCAACAGTGGCATTCGGTAAGATAAGACCATTACCGAGGCCAACTAAAAACATCAAACCGAAGAAAATGATGGGCGTTGTTAACCCTGAGTAACTCAGCAGCAAGATAGCCACTAAGCCAATCGCGGCGAAAACAATACCAGCTGCAATCATTTTCTGCATACCATAGTGTTTCGAAAACCGACCCGATAAGTAGTTACCAATTAAGTACCCTAATGGTGTAAACGCAAAGTATAAGCCGAATACAGATGGTGACATTTCAAAAACGACAGACCCAATAATAGGGCCGCCTGTAAGGAAGAGAAAAAAGGTACCGTTAGCAAACATTGTAATTAAACTGTAAGCCCAGAAAGCGTGGTTATTAAGTATATTTGGGTAGCTTTTGACTTGTTGTACCAGTGATGAGCGGGTTTGTGGCGCAGTTTCTCCCATATCAACATACGTTAATATACTAATAGCAATGCCGGAGATGAGCAAAAGAATGAAACTAGCTTGCCAGCCAAACCATTCGCCAAGAAACCCACCGAGTGTTGGCCCTATCATAGGTACCATCGACATCCCCATCATGATATAGCCAATCATACTGGCTGCGTCACGCTCATCGGCAATATCTCTTACTACGGCGCGGGCAATAACGCCTGCGCTAATGACAACAGCTTGAAGTGTCCTAAAAAACAAGAAGACATATGCATTGTCAGTCAACAAACAGCCAATGGTAGCGAGAACGAAAATCATGCAGGCCCAAAGCATCATCGTTCGACGACCAAAACGATCAGAAAGTGGGCCTATCACAAACTGAACAACCGCATTCATTGCGATATAGCCGGAAATTGATAGCTGTATAACGCTGTATTCTACGTCGAAATATTCAGCCATTTGTGGCAAGGACGGTAAGAAAATACTGATCGACATTGCAGACAAACCAGTAAGTAGCACCAAAGTTAACATGGACGGTGGTGATATTGATGGGGAAGAAATTGCAGGGTTACTACCGTTCAACAATGGATCCTTAATAACACATTGGGTTAAATTATTGTTTTATGGCAATAGCTTACCTGTGAATTGAGTGTGAGGTATAAGAAACATGGTTATTGTTAAGCTTGTAGCAAGAAAACAGCCTACCGAAGTAGGCTGTTTGGTTAAAGCATAGCTTTACGCTGCTATAGAGTAATGCTTATGCTGAAGTGTTAGTTGGCTCAAGATGATTAGACTTTTTCTTTTCGTAAGACTTTACGAATAGGTAGCACGAACCAAGTACAAGTAACGGTAATACTGGGTCAATAATTGAACCTTGGCTGCCAAAAATTAGGTTCATTATCATCACTAAGGAGCCTCCAATTGCCCAAGCAATCGTGGTTGGAACTGTCCAGATAATAAGCTGCTTTTTAACCTCTGTTACACCCATTAAGCGATTTACAATATGGAATAAAGAGTCGTTGAAGTAACCAGCAAAGAGGCTTCCCATGGTTGCAGCTGTCGCGGCAAACAGGAGGTTTACATCTGGAATCTCAATCAACACAGGAGCGGAGATCGATGCTGCTGTGATCATTGATACCGTTCCACTTCCCTGAATCACCCTGACTAATGTTGCGATAATAAATGGGATCATTATTGGTGAAATAGGAAGTGATGCAACTTGGTTAGCTATTTCAGCACCAGCTCCCGTTTCACGCAAAACTGCACCTAGAGCTCCACCAGCGCCTGTTACTAATAAAATAATCCCACAGCTTGAAATACCGTCTTCTAGCTTATCAGTGACCTGTTCTTTGCTTAGGTGGTTCCCGAGCGTGTATATAGCAAGTAGGGTAGCAATAGATAAGGCAATAACAGGGCTACCCAAAAAGTCGATAATCTGGCCAGCGAGGCTTGACGATAATCCTTCAAGGCCAAAACTATTTTCAAATAGACTCATTAATGATTTAAATAAAATCAATAAGATTGGTACAGCTATAGGTGCTACTGATTTGGTGAGTGATGGTAGCTTTTTAGACTCTTTACTTGCTAGGTATGTTTTATGATCTTGTTGAAGTTGCTCACTACTTTTATTGAGCTGTTCTACTGGTATGTATTCAGGGAATTGCTTCTCGAGCCATCGAGCATACCAAACAATACCTGCAATGCATGGCGCAGCAACGACAAGACCAAATCCAAGCATAGAAGCAAGATCTACTCCAAATATACTAGCAACACCAAGAGGTCCGGGTGTCGGCGGAATTGCATGGTGAGCAACAACCAGTCCACCCGCCAAGGCAACGGTTAGGGTTAGAATTGAGCGTTGTGATGTTTTTGCTAATGATTTAGCAATAGGGTAAAGAATAATAAGGGCACTATCCACAAACACTGGTATTGATACGATATACCCCGTGACAGCAAGGGCGGTTTCTTCTTTTTTCTTTCCCAACCATTTAATAAAATGATACGCGATGGATTCACCAGCACCGGATGTTTCCAAAATAGCGCCCATCATTACCCCAAGGCCGATGACGATACCTATACCGCCAAGCGTACCGCCGAAGCCAGCACTGATAGTAGACATGGTATCATTGACGCTGAGCCCGCCAATTAAGCCGGCGATACATGCTGCAGCAAGCATGGCAATAAGGACGTGCACTTTGGTCCTAAGTACTAAAAAAACAAGAACCGCGACAGCAACGATGAGCCCGATTACAGAGGTAGGAAGCATCATAATACACACTCCTCTTGGTTAATTTCATTGGTAATGAAAGCGTTGAGGATTTCAGTGAAGCTGGTATCTGCCCTGAATCCCATATTGAGTTCAATATCGTTATTAATCTGTTGGGGCCAACTACTGACAATTTGTGATACTTGAGGGTCACTTTCGAATGAAATATAAGAGGACAGACTTCTTCCTGTGAGTCGATCTAGCGTAGCGATCATTTCAGATGGTGTGACTTGGATCCCGGGTAGGTTTAATGTACGGAAACTAAGTTGAGATAATTGACTACTTTCGAGCATACCTGCGTGTAGAATATTTTCGGTAACTTTTTCTGGACTAGAAATCCATAATTTTAGATCTGGTTTTACTGGGCAGTTAGATTGTTCGCTGTTTAATGGCTCTCGGATGATACCACTGACGAAAGAACTAGCGGCTTTATTGGGTTTTCCTGGGCGAATTGAAATGGTTGGTAGTCGTACAGTAACAGCATCAACAAGCCCTTTACGGGCGTAGTCATTAACTAGCAATTCACCAATAGCTTTTTGAGTGCCATAGCTGGAAGAGGGGTGTGTTGCTGTCATCGGCATGATTTCTTCAGGTAGAGAGCCTCCAAAAACAGCCAGAGAACTTGAGAAAACAAATCGAATATTAGGGTTAGTCTGGCGACATTTTTCTAATAAAAGTTGAGTTGATTTAAGGTTGACCATCATTCCTAAATCGAAATCAGCTTCTGCGTGGCTCGATACAATTGCGGCAAGATGGAAAACATGCGTAATTTCTGAAGTAATGGCTTGGTCAACCCCTGCTTGGGTTGTCATGTCAATTTTTATTGATTGAAGACGTGGATCTTCACCTATTAATACTGAATCTTGAATATCAACCAAGGTAATTTTGTTTACATCAGTACGTTTTAATAACGCTTGAGCTAGCTTTGTACCAATGAAGCCTGCTCCACCTGTAATTAATATATTCATCTGAATTCCCTGTGTTATCGTTTCACGTCGTTTAAATGAGGCAGCTGCCATAACAGCTACCTGAGTAATATTTTGTTCTAATAATGTAGGTTTAGGTAAGGCTTCACCCAACCCAGTCCGTCGACTGTGTTTGTTTTTGGGTTATATTCACAGCCAATCCAACCGGTATAGCCAGACTCGTCGAGGACATTGAATAAGTGAGGGTAGTTAAGCTCGCCTTCACTTGGCTCATGGCGGTCAGGCACAGATGCAATTTGGATATGGCCGGTGTAATCGGCTAAGTCGCGGATCAATACTGTTAAGTCGCCATCCATGATTTGGGCGTGGTATAAGTCGAGTTGCAGTTTCACGTTTGGACGGTCAACTAACTTGATAAGCTCTACCGCATCGCGTTGGTGGGCAATGAAATAACCCGGAACATCTCGGTTGTTCAGTGGTTCAATCATTAGCTCAATACCGTGCTTTGCAAACACATCGGCGGCAAAGCGGATATTACTTATAAAAGTATCGACGTGTTGCTGGTGGCTATAGTCGTTATTAACAATGCCAGACATGGCGTGCACTTTCTTACAGTCTAAAGTCAGTGCGTAGTTAAGCGCGGTATCGACACTGGCACGGAACCCATCTTCTCGACCGGGAATGGCGGCAAAGCCTCGTTCGCCGGCATCCCAATCACCCGGAGGGAGATTGAATAGTGCTTGTTCAAAGCCATATTTCTTCAATTCACCCGCTAGCTCTTCAGCCTCAAAAGCATAAGGGAAAAGATACTCAACCGCTTTGAATCCAGCTTGATGCGCCTGAGCAAAACGTTCCATAAAGGGCACTTCAGTAAATAACATGGTGAGGTTTGCTGCGAACTTAGCCATTATTTGCCTCTTCCTTTTAAGTCATTAATTTCAACATCGCTCAGGTAACGGATCGCTTTACCATCTAGCATCAAAGCCAGTTTTGCGGTTTCTTCCAGCTCTTCAGCGTTATCGACTGCATCGACTAAATCGCTGCCGGTGACGACAGGGCCGTGATTTGCCAGTAGAAAAGCACGATAATCAGCAGCACGTTTAGCCAGCTCTTCAGCAATGCGTGGGTCACCTGGGCGTAGGTACGGGATCACTGGTAGCTTACCGATACGCATCACGAAATACGGGGTAAACGGCTTAATCGCGTTGTCAGTATCTAACCCTTCTAAGCACGACAATGCGGTTAGGTAGGTTGAATGCAGGTGAACAATCGCATTACACTTAGCGTTATTACGATAAATTGCCAGGTGGAATGCCACTTCTTTTGATGGTCGGTCGCCTGAGATATGAGTACCATCAATATCGACAACGGATAAACGTTCGGTATCAAGGCGCCCAAATGAAGAGCCCGTTGGTGTTGCCAGAAAGTGACCGTTGGGCAGCTTGAGCGACAAGTTACCTGCGCCGCCAGTCGCATAGCCTCTTTCAAACATTGAGAGAGCAAGCGTTACCATTTGCTCTCTGAGTTGTTGTTCAGTCATGGTAAAACCCTTGTGCTGTCTCGAAGAAGTTCTCATTACCGAAGTTGCCGGATTTCAATGCCAGTGATAACTCGCTATCAATCGCCTTTACCCATGGCACGCCCGGAGAGATTTGCGGACCAATGTGGAAACCTTCTACATTTAGGCTTTGAGTGACAACACCTGAGGTTTCACCGCCAGCGACAATGAAGTTCTGCACGCCAGACTCTTTTAATTGATGAGCCAGTTTGCTGAAAAACTGCTCTACAGCATGGCTTGATGCTTGCGCGCCGTATTGGGCTTGAATGTTCTTTAATACTTCCGGCTCAGCGGTTGCGTATACCATTGGCGCCAATGTGCCATCAAGGTTATTTAGTACCCATTGGAAGACTTGTTCACAGTAATCGTCTTGCTCTAGGCAGGCTTTAACATCCAATACTAAGTGCGGTGCTTTAGCCGCATAGTTGGCAACTTGTTGATTGGTCATTACTGAGCAAGAGCCTGATAACACAACTGTTTTTGCTTTTTGTGGCTTACCGGCGGCTTTAGCGGACGATTGATCGCTTAAATACTCTGCCCAATTCTTTGCTATACCTGTGGCTAGGCCAGAACCGCCTGTTACCAACTTCAGTGACTTAGCTGCTTTGCCCAAGGTTTCAAGGTGGGCTTGGTTAAAGGCATCAACAATCGCATATCGGGTGCCTGCTTGTGACAGTTCACCAAATAGTGAAGTAACCTGTTCTGCACCTTGCTCGATGACTTGGTAATTGACTAAACCTGACTCACCGCGAGACTGAGCATCCATTAAGCGAGTAAGGCTTGAATCTGTCATCGGGGTAACAGGGTGGTTACGCATGCCAGAATCAGAGAGCAACTCACCCATTACAAATAAGTGCCCATTGAAAACGGTGCGACCATTTACGGGAAGTGCTGGGCAAACAATGGTGAAGTCTTCACCCAACGTGTCGAGTAACGCGTCGGTCACAGGGCCAATATTGCCCTCGCGAGTACTATCGAAGGTAGAGCAATATTTAAAATAGAACTGCTGGCAACCTTGCTGTTGTAGCCATTGTAAGGCTGCTACTGACGCTTCAATGGCTTCTTCTGCAGGGCATGAGCGTGATTTTAGGCTGATCACAACCGCATCGGCATCAATATCGACCTGTGTTGTTGGTGTACTGTTTAATTGAATCGTACGCATGCCGTTTTCTACCAGAAAACCTGCAATATCAGTTGCGCCGGTGAAGTCGTCGGCGATTACTCCTAATAGCATGATTACAGCTCCTTCTTAGGTAGTTCGATGCCATCAAATATTTTGATCACGGCGCTGTCATCTTCTTGGCCAAAGCCTGCATTGCTGGCGCTGGTGAACATGTTCAGTGCGGTAGAGGCTAGCGGAAGTGGGAATTTCAGATCTTTTGCCGTGTCAGAGACAAGGTTTAAGTCTTTAACGAAAATATCAACCATCGATGTTGGGCTGTAGTCGCCATCAACCACATGCTTCATGCGATTTTCAAACATCCAAGAGTTACCGGCTGCGTTAGTCACAACGTCATACATTAAATCGAGAGGAATATTCGCGCGAGCAGCCAGTGCCATTGCTTCAGCACCTGCGGCAATGTGAACACCGGCTAATAGTTGGTGGATGATTTTTACGGTTGCACCAAGTCCGATTTCAGTACCTATGTTGTAGACTTTGCCAGCAGTTGCATCGAGTACAGGCTTTAATTTAGTAAAGGCTTCTTCAGAACCCGATGCCATGATGGTCATCTCACCAATGTTGGCTTTTGCTGCACCGCCAGAAACAGGTGCATCAAGCATAATCAGTTGATGTGCTTTAAGGCCTGCTTCAATGGCTTTCGCATCTTCAGCCGAAATCGTGGCTGAAACCATCACTGCCGTACCTGGTTTGAGTTTTTCAGCCAGTTGGCTATCAAATAGTACTGCTTTTGCCTGACGGGCATTTACAACGAGTAGCAAAACGGCATCAAGTGCTTGTGTGAAATCGGCACAATTATGTGAAACACCTTTTGCACCAGCTTGTTCTAATTCTTTTAATGCGTCGGTGCTCAAGTCAACACCGTAAGTATGTAGGCCTGCACGAATGCATGATTTCGCAGCGCCCATACCCATAGAACCAAGTCCGATTACGGCAACTGACTGTATTTGTTGAGTTTCCATTTGCCTCTCCATGTTAACTTTTGTGAATTTGTGTTGTTGTTTGTGATTCTATGATGCTTCCTTGGAATGATCTAGGCGCAACTTCACACTTTTTAACATCTTGAGTGATAAATATTGTTAATCTTGAGTGTGAGTTACTCGCTGTAAAAGGCAATATTGGGGCGTATTTATGCTAATAGCTTGAAAGTTTAAAGAATAATCAAACTTTGCCTTATCAAATGCTCACATATATTCACATGATGGGTTTTGTAGTGTTAAGATGTGTGCAAGCCAACTAGATATAGAAGAAGCATTATGATTCCGGCAGAACGACAACGAACGATCCTAACTTTGTTGGGTAATCAGGAAGTCATCAGCATTAGTGAATTGACACAACAACTTGATGTATCACACATGACGATTCGCCGTGATATTGCCAAGCTAGAGTCTGACGGGCGTGTAATGTCGGTATCGGGTGGGGTTCAGCTTACAGAAACCATCCATATAGAGCTTTCTCATGATGTGAAGATTAATCAGTATCGTAATGAAAAAGCTGAGATAGGTTTATACGCTTCACAACTGATAAAGCAAAATATGACGGTTTATTTAGATGCAGGCACGACAACGTTAGAAATTGCCCATCAGCTTAATCATCGTAATGATCTATTGGTGATTACCAATGACTTTGCGATTGCAGGGTATTTGATGAATCACTCAGAATGCAGTCTTTACCATACGGGTGGAAAGGTTGATAAAAGCAATCAGTCATCAGTCGGTGATAAAGCCGCCCGTCTATTACGTGAGATGAACATTGATGTGGCTTTCGTTTCGACGTCATCTTGGAATCAACGTGGTATATCGACACCGAGTGAAGACAAGGTATTGGTTAAAAAAGCAATTGTAGCATCGTCACAACAAAATTATTTAGTGAGTGACTCTTCTAAATACGGAAAGGTGGCAACGTTTCACGCCGTTGATATCGATTGTTTTGATAAAGTCATTACCGATAGAGATTTTCCATCTAGCTGTACTGATGATCTGTCTGAACGTGGTATCGATGTCGTGACTGTATAGCGTCGGACTATAGCAAGTCATTCTTGTAGTCAGTAAGGCATGCCATTTACAGCATGCCTTTTTATCATCGTTTTACAGCGTGCTCTTTTCTGATGCTTCAATAAATGGGCGCTGCGCCTCGTAACCATTCATAAATAAACATCGGTGTGTATAGGCTGATGTCAGTAACATGTGGTGATCGACTTCGGTATAACGCTTTTTCGCACGCTCAGCGAAATAGGTGTATTCCATATTAGCCCGCTTCACAATGGATGTTTCCGCGTCAACGGGTACTGAAAACTCATCAATTAGCGCTGCGTAATTGCTTTTATGTATTTTTACACGTTCATTGTTTAGGTATTGAGCGGCAACTAAACACGTTGCTTCTTCGTGTAATTCAAACATCATTTGCTCAGGAGATAACTGGCGCTTGATTGTCGTACCGGTGGTTGATGCAGCAAGTGAAATATTGGGCAATAAAATCGCTATTCCTAATGCGGCTTTCATTAAAATGTTGCTTTTCATATTAACGCGTAGTCATTGAAAGTTTGATTTATTAGTAACACTGGTTCATGACACTGTTGTTATATATCCTCTGCAATAATTGCAGGAATAAAACCGCAAAATTGTCATTTTTATTGCTTATTTTCCCTTTTAGTTAATCTAATAAATAGCAGTAAACAGTGGATGATCATGCAAAATAAGACTTGGAAGCGCTCTTTGGTTGCCTTATCGATAGTGGGTATATTGGCAGGTTGTAATAGTTCGAATAACGAATCAGGAAAAATCGTTCCAGCTGACTCAACGTTAAAGGTGGGACTACTACCTGATACGCAAGGTGGTGGCTGGAATGTGGCGATGCACCCGATGGAAGCAGTACTGGCTAAGCATCAGGCTGAAGGAGTGAACGTTGTTATTCCTGTTGGTGATTTAACTGATAACGGTTCAACTAAAGAATGGGCGCAGTGGCGTGAAGTGGCTGAAAAGTATCGTGAAGCCGGTATGGAATTCTTGCCTGTAATGGGCAACCATGAAACAAGCTGGGCATATACCGTCGAGTGGATTGACAATATGCGTCATTATATTCCTGAAGACGCAGTACACATGCCTTCTGCCGAGTGGCTTAACTACTATATTATTCGTGACAACGTATTGATGATTGGTCTGGCGTACTACAACCTACCGATTGCGTTTGGCTGGATTCAGGATGTGATTGCTGAGAATGAAGGCCAATTTGATCATGTGGTGATTGCTAGCCACGATGGTCTTGTCGGTGCTAAATATGGTCAAACTCGTGAGCAGATTGTCCAGGGAACAAAAGACGACAATCGCTTGTTTGATATTCATAAAGAAATCCGCGAACTGTTTGCCGAATATGACGTTATCTGGGTACAAGGCCATGAGCACATGTATCAACGTTCGCAAATCCATGCTCGCGTTTATGGTTCAAACGATCCGGGTGGCCGAAGCAGCGTAGATACACTTGCTTCAACGCCAAGTGGTGGTAACTACCGTATGCCGTCTTACACTCAGATTGTAAGTGGTAACGCATCATACAAAGGTTATGAGTACCGTTATGGTGAACGTGAGTTAATCCAAGATGTTGTTCAGCATAAAATGGCGACCTTTAAGCCAGAATATGACTCTAATTCATTTGATGCGAACGCCGCAATCTTAACCTTTAACGGTCAGCGTGTTGATTATCACGCCTATGTGACTCCGCACACCATTCTTAAGAACGAAGATGGTATGAAAGAGTTAGAAGATCCAAACTGGACGTTAATGGATACCTTCAGTCGCACCCTAGATCGTTGTGAATCTTTGATTTATCCGAATTCAATCCCTGATGATCAACGCCCTGTCCTCAATCATATTGTTCAGTACAAAACGAATGATTGCCTTGGCTATGATGGCTCTTCTGCACGCCTTGTTGGCGGCATAAACAATACCTTTAACCGTGTTGATACTACTGAACGTACAATGGGTTATACAGCAGGCTTAAGCCGAGCTGAAACCATGAACGATATGATGCGTTTAAGCTATCAGTTCTTATTTACCCAGCATTCTTCGTGGGATCCAAACCTGAACGGCAATAACCGTGTTGTAAAAGGGCAACAAGGTGTTGATGATACCGGTGCAGAAAAAGGGGATGTTGTTGTACCTGCGACAACCATCGACATGAAAAAGCACGTTACGTTGAGCTGGCAGCCAAAAACAGCTGATACTCGTTCTGATATTTTGATCGTCAGTGGTATGCAAAATCATGGTGGTGTGTATCAAAATGCGTTTGGTGGAGAAAAGGACATTCGAGTGAGTCCTGGTTTACCGGGTTCACAGCCAGATGGCAGCACAAAGCTAGGGCATCGTGATTTACCGATGGCTGCTTCCCAAGGTTGGGATGCTGAAAGTAATATTGGTGATTTATACGGTGTGCAGTTTACCGCAGACGCGAGCATTAATGCTGAAAACGTGATCTTAGGGGAATACAGCAAGGGTGAATGGAATCCACTGGTTACTGAACATTGTATTGTTGATGCCCCATGGGATGAAAGTTACTTAACCAATACTCCGGCTAGAGAAGCCTCGTGTGCTGACCAACCTGTGGTGGGCTACGACAGCCAGTATGGTAATCGTTGGTGGATGATAGCTGACCGAGATCTAGAGATTGCGTTGGTTAAGCAATAATTAGATCGGTTAACGTTGTCTGATTACATTGAAAGCCACCCGAGTGATTGGGTGGCTTTTTTATTTCCCAAATACAACTCAAGTCACTAATTAAAGGTGTTTTATTGTCTACACTAATATTATAACGTGCAATTAAAAGAGCGTTTCTATCACTTAACCAAGCCCAATTCCATAAACCTTCTAATCATCCTAATTGTATCGATGTGTATGCATCAACCTAGATAAAGAGGGGATTATTATGCTTGATTTTGCTAATAGCCAAGCCTTGAAAAGTAAGCAAACCAAGGCAACGACGGCATCGAATATCATTAAAAATGTTATCTTAGTTGATCTTATTGAATTGTTTTCATCAACGGAAATTGATGTTTTGCAACAAGCACAGCAACTTATTGAAGACGGGAAGACCCGTATTCAATGTCTAAAAGAGAAACGTCGAGAAGAAGAAAAGCAACGTAAAAATGTTGAAACGGTACTACATGAACAAGCTTATAACAGGGCTTTAGTCGCACTTGATGGTAAGTCTCTTGCGGAACTTTATTTATTAAACGTTTGTTTTTCTTATTCGTCCCCAGCTGTAATGGAGTTAATTGAAGAATATGACCACCAACATTACTTAGCCTCTGTCCAGCGATGGCTAGATGCGGTAACGAGTGACGACATGCATTTTGAACAATCACCAGAAGAAGTTCGGGATGAATGGAAAAAGGGCATAGTAAAAGCGGCGGTGGAAATTATTAGCTGGCCGTATTTAAAGTATCATCATAACTATCAAGAATCCGTAGCAACGTATAGCGACCCACAAGGAATTCCTGATGATTTTCCTGTAACGCTCTATTCCACGGTAAAAGATAAAAATCAGCAGCAACTGACACCAGCTTGTTTGAATGTTATTCAAACAATAACTGTTTATGAAGAAAACGAAGCTAAAGTACGTGTAATTCTGGATAAACTCGGTCAGTAATCCAAGGTTAGATCATAACTGGCCAGCTTAAGAGCAATCTAATGAATTCTCGAAAGCTTGGCTAACATTTAATGATGTTTGTTCATTCAGTAAACTGAAGGTGTCGCCGAGATTTATAAGTCGGCTGTTGGTGCCTTAACAACCAATTTATTGCGGTTGTCTCGGCTCTGGCGGATTAATTCATCACCCGCAATTACATCACTTGCTTTAGCTAAACGATCATACAACAGCACATTAACGGTAGCGGCAAGGTTCATGCAACCCACTGTCGGTACATAAACAACGGCATCTGCACGGTCAACAACATCCTGTGCAATGGTGCCATCTTCAGGGCCAAAAACATAAATGACATCATCGGGGTGTTTAAACGCTGGTAACGGTATCGCACCTTCTGCGAGTTCGACACACACAATTTTCGTTTCTTCAGGCAGGTTATCGAGCAGTGATTGCACACCTGTTAGAGGAATTTTACGAGACATACTTTTCGTATCAGTTTGAAACTTAACTGCACGGTCATACCGTTCGCCAGTGTAAGAAACCGAATCGACGCGATAACACCCTGCGGCACGCATAACCGCACCCACATTGGTGGGGCTTTTCGGATTGCTTAATCCAATACTGACTCGAGTATTTTTCATCGATATTTTCCGCTGACCTGATATTAAGAGCGCGGCATTTTATCAGAGAGGTAGAGTGAGTGGTAGTCGTAGAAGGTGCGAGTTAGATGTAAGAAATGTGCGTACGGTACTATTAAGGCGTGCATTTTGTTCATAAAAGCAGCAAAAAGACCTAAGTAGGAAGCATTCAAGCTTAAACGGAAGGTAAGTCACTAAAACATAATGTTTTACTGTCTACACTGATAGTATGAAGTGTCATAAGAAGAGGGATCTTTATGTCAGTTAAACCTCTAAGCAGTGACAAGCTGTATCGTGCATCAGAATTGCAGGGCTTGCCTGAAGATTGCAAGTCTACCAAGAACCTGACCCCAATCGATGAGATTGTCGGGCAGGAGAGGGCGCAGCAAGCGGTTGAGTTTGCTATGTCGATTAAAGAGAAAGGTTACAACATTTACGCCATTGGCCGTAATGGATTAGGAAAGCGCACGATGATGTTGCGCTATTTAAAGCGTCATGATCCAAATGGCAGCGGACATACCCTGTATGATTGGTGTTATGTCGCGAATTTCGACGAAACTCGACGCCCGAAAGTGTTAAAACTCCCTGCGGGTACTGGGAATACCTTCAAGAAAGACATTGAAAAGCTGATGACACGTTTGGTGAAGGCTTTGCCATTGGCTTTCGATAACGAAATGTATTATAGCCGCTCTGAGAAACTAAAAAATCAGTTAACGCAAAAACAAGAAAGTGCGCTAATTACGCTAACCAATGAAGCGAAAGAGCACAGCGTTAGTTTATCTGTGACCACAACAGGTGAATACCAGCTAGTGGCACTGAATGGTGAAGAGCCACATACTGAAGAAACGTTTGCTCTATTAAGTGAAGAAGAGCAGCAAGCATATGAAGATACCATTAATGACTTGGAGCGTAAGCTGCGCGGTATAGTGCGCCAGCTTACGGAACTAGAAGAAGATTTTTCAGATAAAATTCAGAAGTTGAATGAAGAAGTTGCACTGGATGTGGTCGCACACTTTATTAAAACGCTGAAGGAAAATTATAAGTCTTTACCGGAAGTCAAAGCATACCTTAAGGCCATGCAAGCCGATATTCTTGATAACCTTGATATCTTCCTTGAAGAGAGCGAAGAGCAAGTTGCGTTAGCTTATGCTGCACTTGATAAAAAAATGCCGCGTCGTTATCAAGTGAATGTGCTGGTTAACCAACCAGAGCATAAATTTCCAATTGTGGTGGAAGAGAACCCTAACTATCACTCGATTTTTGGTTATGTTGAAAATGCGACCTATAAAGGGACTGTATTTACCGACTTTTCATTGATCCGTCCAGGTAGCCTTCACCGTGCTAATGGTGGGGTGTTATTGATGGATGCGGTGAAAGTGTTAGAGCGACCGTATGTCTGGGATGGTTTAAAACGTGCGTTGCGAGCGCGTAAGTTAAACGTTAGCTCGCTAGAGAAAGAAGTCACGTTATCGGGGACAATTTCATTAGACCCAGAAGATATTCCGCTGAATGTGAAAATCATCTTGTTTGGCGATTATCAAACTTACCAACTACTCCAGCATTATGATCCTGAGTTTAGTGAGCTATTTCGTGTGACTGCCGATTTTGAAGATGAGATGAATCGTACTGAAGAATCAGAAGCGCAGTACGCTCAGTTTATTTCCAGCATTGTGAATGATAACGGAATGTTACACTGTGATCGTAAAGCGATCGCGAGGATCGTCGAATACAGTTCTCGCCAAGCTGACGATCAAAACAAACTATCGTTACACTCTGCTGATATTGCTAATTTGCTACGAGAAACTAACTATGTGGCGAAATCATCGAAGGCGACAATGATCCGCGCTAACCATGTCGAGCAAGCGCTGCAGAGTCAGGAAAAGCGGGTCAGTCGTTTAAAAGACCATGTCATGCAAACCTTCACTAACGGAACGACATTGATTGATACGCAAGGCACAGTTGCAGGTCAAATTAATGGGCTGTCAGTGATTTCTACATCGGATTATCAATTCGGTGCGCCAAATCGAATCACCGCGACGACGGCTTATGGTGAAGGTGAGGTGTTTGATATCGAGCGTAATGTTAAATTGGGCGGGAGTATTCACTCTAAAGGCGTCATGATTTTATCTGCATATTTAGCGTCGACCTTTGGTAAAACCAGTAAGATTCCACTAACGACTCATCTTACTTTTGAGCAGTCTTATGGCGGTGTCGACGGTGACAGTGCCTCAATGGCAGAGTTATGTGCTATTGTTTCGGCGTTCTCACAGCTACCGTTACGCCAGGATGTTGCTATTACTGGTTCTATGAACCAGTTTGGTGAAGCGCAGCCAATTGGTGGGGTTAACCAGAAAGTGGAGGGGTTCTTTGATGTGTGTACCATTAAAGGACGTAAGCCTACTCAAGGGGTGATTATTCCACAATCTAACGTGCATAATTTAATGTTACGTAAAGATATTGTTGAAGCTGTCGAGAAAGGAGAGTTTCACATTTGGGCGATTGGGCATGTGACGGAAGCGGTTGAAATTTTAACGGGTATTACGGCGGGGACGGTAACCGAAGAAGGCATTTATCCAACGGAATCCGTATTTGGTAAAGCACAGCTTAAGTTAAATGCATTGCGTCGTTAAACGGCCTCTATATAAATAATTTAGCATTTATTGAGTCAGTATAAACAAATAATGACCGCCTAACTTATCCTAAGTTAGGCGGTCATTGTTCAAGTGTAATTAAGCTGCTGTTTTTGGTTGTTTGACCGATTTCTTACTACCAAAGATATTAATGAGCGTACCGGTAATAATTAAACCGCCCCCAAGAAGTGTCCATACCGATGGTAATTCATTGAATAATAGCGCCCCCAATATAATGGAGAAAACAACCTGAATATATGAGTAGGCAGTGGCTTTGCTTGCAGCCTCGGTTTTCATTGCTTTCGTCAAGCAAACTTGGCCAATCTGCGTGAATATACCGACTAAAACCAGTAAAACGGCTTCAAATAGCGTCGGTATTTGGAAGTTATCACCAAGCAGGGCAAGTGAAAGAGGCAGTGCGATAAATGGGAAATAGAACACAATCACCGAGCTGTCTTCAGTACGGCTCAGGCGCTTAACAATGGTATAAGCCATGGCACTAAAGAGTGCACCGAGCATAGCAATACCGACGCTAAACATGGGGAGTTCTGCTGCCGTATCGGTGATCATATTGGGCTTTACAGTGACGATTAAACCAAGAATGCTCAGCAAGATACAAATGATGGTCGACTTTTGAATATGCTCTTTAAGAAACAGCAGCGCTAAGATAGCGGTAAAGACCGGGTGCAAATATTGCAAGATAGTCGCTTCTGCTAGCGGCAGGTTAGCTATTGCGTAATACACGCAGATTAACCCTAAAGTACCCACCGTACCGCGAGCAATAAGCAGAGGTTTATTATTTCCCCACACAGGGATTTTCTTCCGCTTAATATCTGCATAACTGATCAACAACGAGACAAGTGCTCTCGCGGCAACAATCTGAAAAAGGGGCATGCCCGAGACACTGACTAATTTAACGCAGGCGGCCATTAAGGAAAACCCTAGTGCCGAGAGCAGCATAAACTTCAGGCCCGGTGGTATTTGATTGGTGACACTATTATTGGTTATAGATTGGTGGATACTTTTGAGCATCTGCTAAGTTGAACCTCTGCCTTGAATGCAAACCAATAAAGCAGAAAATCGCTATGGTTGGTCGTTAGGAAATAGTCGACAGAGTGTGCCTGAAAAGGCCAGTTAGCGCACGGTATTTGTGTGATAAATCGTATTAATTAATGAAAAGCCAGTGGCTAATACCAACTGGCTTTTGAAACGGTCTATTGGTTAAGGCTATCACTGAATCTCGAAACGAATGGTTTAATCTAGCTTATTTATCATCGCCATTATTGTACTGCGCAAACGACTTTTTATTTTGAGCATTAATATAGTCAGCGGTAATAACAGGCTCATATCGTACTTCGTCTGTGTCCTTTAATCCCATATCTCGCGGATTGATCACTGCATCTGGTGTTGGATCGAAGAAAATGGCAATAGAATGACGCTCGTTGCCAGAACGATTAATGACGCGGTGTAAGTTAGAGCTAAAGCGATCGTTCGACCAGCGGTGTAGCAAGTCACCAACATTGCACACAAGCGTGCCGGGGATCGGCACTGCAGTGACCCACTCGTTGTCTTTCGTCAGTACTTCTAAACCGCCGTTCATATCTTGAAGCAGTAATGTGAGCACGCCGTAATCAGTATGAGGTGCTGAACCGTAACGCTCATCAGCTTCGTCTTGTTGGGTCGAAACGGGGTAATACACCAGTTGGCCGCGTGATAAAGGGGTCTGATAACGTTTAGCAAAGAAGTCTTTTTCAAGGCCGAGTGCGATGGCGACTGCAGAGAGGATCTTATGTCCAACGGCGTTTGCGGCGTCATAATAAGGGATAAGATCAGAGCGAAGCTCAGGCGTTGAGCTGTCAGGCCATAGATTATCGGCAATAAGAGGTAATTCTGCGCGCTTTTGATCTAATTCTTCAGTCCATTGTTCTGGTCCCCAGAAGAAGATCTCTTTTAAATCATGCGTTTTATTCCCTTCTAGCGTAACCATACCCGGAGCAAGCCAGCCACGTTGACTCGTGTTAACAGGAATTTCGCTTTTGATATCTTGTGGTTTTGCAAAGAAATCACGCATTGCTGCACCTGCTTTATCCATTACCTGCTGAGGAATACCATGGTTGGCGATATAGAAGAAACCTTTGTGCGTAACAGCATCAAGGATTTGTGCTGCTACGTCTTCTATGTTCTCGCCTGACACCAACGGTGCGATATCAATGACAGGAATATCATCGGTTGTGATGGCTCTTGCGACACCGTATTCAGCATTTTTTATCGCTTCGATCTGAGCTTCTTTATTTAATGGTGCTGCTGGGGCAAGGGTATCTGTAACCATATTCTTCCTCTCGACTTAGGTAATTTGCTTTTATTTATGTGAGTTGCAAAATTGAATTCATGACTTTATTCATTTCTGTATACAGTTTAGCGAGCGAAGAGGCGATTGTATCTGCGTTGTTATTAAAATGTGATCGATGTTGTAAGAAATGATGGGTGTGATTTTTTGGTGATGGCGAAAATAAAATTGAAGCGGTTGTAAAATCAGTTCATACGAGTGCATCTTGGCTGACTTTTAAACGCCCGAGCAATGAGCGCAAAAAAGTATCAGTAATCATTACTACATAGTGCTGTGCCGATTTGAATGAGAAAGCTTTAACCAAGCAAAAGATCTGCGTAAAAAGGCCAGCGTATCACTATCTACAATTTCACCATGCGCCATAATGATTCGTTGAGGTTCCCATTTAATCATTTGTAAATAATGCTGTTTCGCCTCTGCTTTATGGAACATAAAGCTCATTCTCCAATCAATGGGGGTTTTACCATTTGGAGAAAGAATACCTGTAAACTTTGCAAACAAGCGCTGGATTTGTGTAAAGTCAGCTGGCGGAAAATTCTCGATCAAGTCGGTCAAAATTAAAGATTTTGACTCTCGATGGAAAAAAACTGCCTCTTCCATTAATTTGGAACCGGTAAAAAGAAGCATATCGATCTCTGCTTCCCAAGGGTAAGGAATTTCGGAAGTAAGCTCGGATGTAAATCTAAGGTCGTTTCGTTTTTTCATCACTTCTCTCGTGCCATATGTTTGGGCAGCAGGATAAGCATCCTGCCACTCTTTTAAAAACAGGTGGTGTAAGTGATTTGGTGCAATAAGGTATTGTACTTTCCCTAGAGAGTCGACTTGTGATCTCAGCGCTTCGGTTAATTCTATTGGGCTATGTACCCATAACGTTGAATCAGCGAGTTTTACTACCGTCATTCGAGTTGAAAATGGCAGCATCATAAAAGTGACTGACTTACCATCAAATACCCATAGGTTGTTACTGATTTTTATCATCGTATTTGCCTCCTTCAATCATCTGCTCCGTCTAGCGCTCACACCTCGCTAGACAGAAGCTAGGTTTAAATCCTCATTAAATAAGGATGTAGACTGCTCACTGTTATTGAGCTGTAGTCGGACGGTAAGGTTCTTCTCTTACTCCATGTGATAAAACTAGCTTAATCATGAATATAGGCGCGAGCCACTCAAGCCCAACGACAGCAGGTATAGCTGGAGAAATCATGATTGAGATCATCACAACTAACAAGCCAATAGGGCGTTGAAGGTACAACGGTATATAGTGGACTAAAATTACGGCAATTATCATTGCGGCGTACCAGAAAAAGGCATAAGACCACGCAACATCAAAACAAAGTGGCACCGCAAATAGCTGAAAGTGAATGAGTGGAAAGGTAAATTTACTGCCGACTAATTTACCTAGCCAATTAACCTTTACTTGTTGGTCAGTATGAAGAAAGCGTTTCATTGAACCTAAAGAGTTGGTTAATACGCCGCCAACCATGTCTAACGCAAGTAAACCTGCAACAACAATTTGTAGTATCGTCCACCCTAAGTCTTGCCACGACAGAAAATATAACGCAACGGGAGCGACAAGCGCAGCATAGTTGGCTATTGCGCTCTCTGCTTTCGTTGCTCCAAATCCTGTTGTGAAACTGAACTTTCCTGCACACACCCAATCGATGACGGCGCTTTTTATCTTAACTTGATCTTTTGACATGTTTTACTCCGGTGGATATTACAGTGCTATTGGCACTGTTATTTTGTTTCTCAAAGGTGGACAAATTCGTCGTTACTTTTTCCAGATAATCTCTTTATAGTCCACTTGGTCTTTTTAAAGCTTATGGTGAAAATAACTGCTTGTCAATTTTTTAGTCCACATGGTCTAATTACGTATTTCTGGATTAAGGAGTGGACTTTTGGTAACAATTGGTTATAGTCCGATTGGACTTTTAAGGTGGGTGGGGTTATGCCAAAAATTGTAGATCGCGATGCGTATCGTCAGGAACTCATTATCAAAGCAGTTGATATCTTTGCTGAACATGGCTTAAATGGCTTGGGTATGCGAGGCATTGCTGAAGCACTTGGGGTATCAAAAAGTGCGCTTTATCATTACTTTCCGAGCAAAGAAGAATTGTTTTCTGCTTGCACAGAGTTCATTCTGCAGCCTAAAAGCCTTTATGGTGTATCTGATCAGAGCGAGATCCCCGAAAATAAAGAGCAAGCCATTAATAGTCTGATTTCAACACTTGATAATCGTTTTCAAGGGGAAATGGTGGTATTGCTCGACTACGTTAAAAACCGTGATTACAAAGATGTCGCGAACGATACCTTGCTGAGAATGGCAGATAGAAACTTTCAATTAGAATTAAGTAAAGTTGTTGGTGAATCTAACGCTCACCAAGCTTATGCACTTCTAATAGGAGGTTTAATGCTAAGGCTTTTGAATGGCAAGCAAACAAGGATTGATGAAATAGCGTCATGGATCGTTGCCCTCTCATCCAACAATTAACAGCGTTTCGTTTGCGTTGCGAGTAGGGGGGAGTTTTTTCCTCGCCTTACTTGGAATCCCTATTTTACGTTTTAAAAAATAGGATTGGTCAACTGACTCAAGTTAAAAAAAGCCAGCACTAAGTTGCTGGCTTCATGAGTCTGGTCAATTTAATCTGATTAAACTAATTTCATTTCTTGGATGATATCTGAAGCAATTTCGGGTTTTGTGCTGGTTGGCTTTGCGTGAAGGTTTGCTTTCAGTTGTCCTTTACGGTTACGTAGGCCTGTCTCTAGTTTTTTTAAGGCTGCTGAAATGGCAGGATACATTATATCGTTAGTCGATTTTGCTGAAACTCGTGCACCTTCATAGTTGGTAAAAATTTCTACTTCGTGCTGCCCGTGTACTTTTGTGATGATGACGTCGCTGCTGATCAGCTGCGGAAAGTGAGTAGATACTTTCTCAAATTTACTTTCAATTTCYTTTCGTGACTCGTCATTAATTGATATGTGATGTGTTTGAACGGTTACTTTCATATAATTATACCTTTCCAGTCACTATGTCTTTTAAACGTAGCAAACGCAGTGCACTTTGACCAAGTATGGATTTACACATACGTGATTGAGCCCTGTGTTACCAAATAATCTTGCCTCTACTCCCACTAAATGCTTAATTTTACTGTTTAGTGCTAAGTTTTCATCATGGTATCAGGATAAGTCTTGACTCAGATTAACCAAACTGAATACAGTTTCCTCAGATACCTTTTAAAAGATAATAAAAATGTCTAGCTCAGCTACTGATAAATCAACCAAAACATCAACAAAATCAAAAGAAGAAATAGATGTTTACCAAACTGTACGTGATATGGCTATCTCCTTTCATTTCAAGCCAGGAGAAAGGATTAATGAAGGTAAGCTCGCCACTCACTTAGGCGTGAGCCGAACCCCGTTACGCGAAGCCATGCAAAAGCTTGTCTCAGATAGGTTACTGCGTTGGGAAAGAAATAAAGGTTTCTTTTGTCATATGTTGGAAGAAAAGGAAGTCTTTGATCTATATGAGTTTAGAAAAATCATTGAGCAGCAGGCCACCTTCCTTGCTGCTGAAAGAGCGACGGATGAAGAGCTTCAAGCATTAAAAGCGTCTGCAATTGAATATTCTCAGCTAGGTGAAGACACGCCAAAAGAAGTGCTATTAGACTTTGATCAGAAGTTGCACCAGCAACTTGTGATGCTTTCTGGTAACCAAGAGTTAGCAGAAGCCTTGAATAAAATTAATCAGCGGATTTATTTTATCCGTTGGGTGAATTTAACCGATCGTCCAACAGGCAATGAGTCAGAGCATATTCATATCATTGAAGCACTGATTGCGCGAGATGCACAAAAAGCGATGTCTATCATGGGAAACCATGTTGAAAAGCGTAAAGAGCAGGTTGCGAAGTATATTCGCGAAGGGTATGGGCATATTTATACTGGGAATACACCAAATATAGTGAAAAATAATACTTAAATCACTGGCTTATAATCAAGCCAATATACACGTATTAAAAATGGGTCTACTCCTACGGTTAGGATTAGGCCCATTTTTATTGCTTTTGGTATTTACATCTTGGTCACATTTTAAATACAAGCAATTGACCTTTGATATTCTAGTCTGTATACAATTCAGAATACAACGGAGAATGTTGCAAGCGTGATGATAATAATAAGCAGCGTAAGCAATTTATAAATAGAGTGAGGGAAAACAATGAAAGTGCTCAACAAGGTCGTTCTTTTATCTGCGTCAATGCTTGTTCCAGCAATCAGCCAAGCTGAAACTATTGAGTGGACATCTGGCCAGCTCGGAGGCGGCTGGTATAGCATGTCTTCTGGTTTGGCGAACCTGATTAAAAAAGAAAACCCAGAGTTTAACCTGAAGGTTGTTCCTGGTGGTGGAACGGCTAACCCGACGAAGGTTAACCGAGGCCGCAGCCAACTAGGTTGGGGACTAGATACCTTCACTTACCAAGCACATACAGGTACGGTTCTGTTCAATGGCAAGCCACACAAAGAACTCAGCACGATAGGCATGAGTTTTTCCGATGTATATAGCCACTTTATTCGAGCTCAAGATGCTGAATATAAAACAGTTGAAGAAATTCTACAGGGTAAGAATGTCAAAATCGGTATTATTCAACGTGGGTCATCAGGTGAACAGGCCTTTCGTTGGATAATGGAAGCGAATGATACTGATTACAATACATTGCGTAAAAAGCAAGGGTTTAAGATTAACCACGGTAGTTTCGCAGAACTGAGTGCCCAGTTCAAAGATGGCCAAGTTGATTATATTTTTGGTAACTTAGGGTTACCAGGAGCCGTTGTTATCGAAATGGGCCAATCGCGTGATTTGGCGTTTGTCGATTTTTCCGAGCAGCAACTGGATAAGCTGAATAAAAATTACGGATTGCTTCCTACCGCGATTCCAGCCAATACATATCAAGGCGTAAATACAGGAGCAAATACCATTAAGATGGCAACAACCTTAATGGTTAATAACTCTGTGTCTGTTGATACCGTATATAAAATCACTAAATCGATTTGTGACAATCAAGACAAGCTAACCTCGATTCATAGCAGTATGTCAGTGTTTGACTGTGCAACATCAATGAGTGATGCGCCTGCGCCTATCCACCCGGGCGCCGCAAAATATTTCAAAGAGAAAGGCTATTTATAAGCTGATCGTTTAAGTCGAAGTATCACCATTAAGCACAAGCAATTTGCTTGTGCTTAATATTGAGTAACACAAACGAGTTACTTGCTTTTTAATGGCCTGAAATGGAGTCTCGTCATGGCTAACGATGATAAGAATTCACAACCACAACAAACAGACTTTCAAAGACTGTTGATGCTGTTCATTATGGGGTGGGCCGTTATCGGTACCTGTTTCCATTTTTACAGTGCATTTATCGGTTACCTAGAGCCGAGAACCCAGCGTTCTATTCATTTACTATTTTTGCTTCCTCTCATTTTTCTTATTACTCCTGGGCGAAAGCGGTCTGAAAATAATACGGGGTTCTTTTTACCGAATTGGTCGGGGATCTTATTGTTTCTGGTTGCTATTGTGCCATTCGCTTATTCTTGGTTAGAGGCCGAGCGAATCAATTATCGCTTAGAAGGCGTTGACGAAATTCTTCCAGTCGAAATGCTGATGGGAACATTAGCGACTATTTTGGTCGTAGAAGCCATTCGTCGTGCTGTTTCCCCAGTACTTGCAGGGTTAGTGGTAACCAGCATTGCATATTTGTTTGTCACCGATTTTATGCCGGGTGTCCTTCACTATCGACCCATTGGATATGACGAAGTTGTCGAAACGGTATTCTTATTAAGTGGGCAAGGTATTTTAGGTTCAATCACTGGTATTGCAGCAACGATGGTCGCGATTTTTATTGCCTTCGGTGCATTTATGGAAGCCAGTGGTACAGGGCGCTTATTCACTAACGGTGGAGAAATGATAGCTGGACGATACGCTGGTGGCCCTGCAAAAGTGGCCGTCGTGACCTCGGCCTTCTTCGGTACCATGAGCGGTTCTGCGTCATCCAATGTCTTTACCACCGGTTCGTTCACCATTCCTATGATGAAGCGAATTGGTTACCGCCCACAAGTTGCTGCGGGTATTGAAACAGCTGCGAGTGTTGGTGGACAAAGTGCACCGCCTATTATGGGCGCAGGTGCCTTTATTATGGCTGAAATGACGAACACGCCTTATTCCGATATTATCGTTGCTGCTGTTTTAGGTTCATTTTGTTTCTTTGCTTTGGTTTTTATTTCTGTTCACTTAGAGGCGAAGAAGAATAACTTAAAAGGCATGGATCCTGCTGATCTACCAACATTTAAAGATATCGCTAAAGATTTTCATCTTCTTCTACCGATAGTTGTGCTGGTAACCTTGCTGATGATGCGCTATTCACCGCACACTGCTGCGCTATATTCTATTGTTGCGACCCTTGTTATTACATCTTTAAAACGAAGCTCCCGCTTTGATTTGAAGAAACTGTTAAATGTCATGTATAAGGCTGGTGCGAATACAGCGCCTATTGCAATTGCTTGTGCTGGTGCGGGGATCATTGTTGGGGTACTAACTAAAACAGGACTAGTGGTATCCATTGGTAGTTTGATCTCTGATGTTTCTGGTGGCAGCTTGTGGCTAGCGGCACTGATATTGATGTTCGTTACCTTGGTAATGGGAATGGGCGTACCAACAACAGCTGCTTACGTTATTACATCCGCAATTGGTGCGCCAATGCTGATAAATGACTTTGGTGTGCCAGTGCTGGCCGCACATATGTTCGTGTTCTATTTTGCCATTTTGGCCGATGCCACCCCGCCCGTTTCGATAGCCTCGTATGCTGCGGCATCCATTGCACGATGCAACCCGTTGGTAACGGGGTTACATGCTTCTAGAATGGCAATTGCCGGTTATATAGTTGGGTTAAGTTATCTTTTCGTACCTGAAATGCGTATGGAAGGCGAAGTCCAAAATATTATTGGGCATTTAATTGCTATTATCGGTGGGCTAACATTAGTTTCTGGTGCAATTACAGGGTATTTAGGTGGTCGACTCGGCGTACTAATGCGTGTTGTACTGGCTATTGTGGGTTTATTCTTGGCTCTATATTCTGATTTAAACCTTGCTATACGGGTATTTGCCGTTGTTAGTATTGTGGCTGGATTGGTTTATATGCCTAAGATATTCAATAAAGAATTAAAACAAGAGCTATCTTGATTTTGTTCTATTGAATATTTATTTAAGAGGGCCTGACTTAGTCAGGTCTTTTTATTTTATATAAAAAAGACACAGTATTGGCACTGTGTCTTTCTATTTAGCTTTGAGTGAATGATAAATTAGAATAATTCAGCCAGCTCTTTACTGCGCTTTGATGCGGCTTGGACAGCATTGCCAACAAGTTTGTTTAGCCCATGTTGCTCCATAAATACATTAAGTGCAGCCTCGGTTGTACCATTAGGGCTGGTTACATCGCGACGTAAGTCTGCCACGTCTTTTTCTTCAACAGTCACTAAATGGGCCGCGCCAGCAACGGTATTTATCGCTAGTTGTTGTGCTAGCTCTTGCGGGAGGCCAGCTTTATTACCGGCTTCAATCAAACACTCTGTGAATAGGAATAGGTATGCTGGACCACTTCCGCTAACCGCTGTAACGGCATCCATAAGCGATTCTTTTTCGACCCAGTAAAAGTGCCCGAGTACATTAAATAAACTTTCACATATTTGTCGTTGTTCTGGCTGCACTTTGTTATTAGCACAGGCTACCATTACGCCTCGTTGCACTAATGCAGGAGTGTTCGGCATAACACGGATGATAGCATTGACATCAGGTAGTAGTTTGCCAAGTGATTCATTCGTAATCCCTGCTGCTACCGAAATCAATGTGGCATCAGAGGCAATAAAGTCACGGTAAAGTGGTAATATTTTTTCGACCATCTGTGGTTTTAATGCAAGCAGAACGAAATCAAATTTTTTCGGAGGAAGCTCCGTTGGTGACGAATAGGCAAATACACCATCGTTATTTACCAGTGATGACAAGGAATCCATATTAGGATCAACGATATGAATGGCATCACTTGCTATTCCACTTTGCAGCCAGCCATTAATTATCGCCCCTCCCATCTTGCCGCAACCGATCACAAGAATAGATGCCTGACCATTTTGTAATTGTTCAAATACTGGGGGTGTAGAGTTCATTTATTATTCCTTTTCCATTCTGTATACAGGGTGGAATACAATCTATCACCACGCGCGCCCGGTAACAATTTTGCAACATTCATTGTGTGATCTCTCACTGTTCATTAGTTATCAAGCTAATGCAGAGGCCAAATTCATAACTCTTAATTTATGAGATAATATGTTCCGTTAAATGCTTTGTTACTTTTTGTTTGATACTTTATATCGAAATCTGGAATGTTTTGTTTTGATTTGTTGTGTTTTGGTGATTGTGATCACAAGACTGACAACAAATGCACTCAGTTTTATATTAACAGTTGTTTTGATAGCCTCTTTGCACTAACAATTATGTTAATAAAGTGTAACCAAGTGTGTTGGGGGGCGTTATGCAGGGACAAGACGATTTAGATAAAACGAATACCCGTGTGGTGACGGCTAAAGAAATGCAGTTAATTGGGGAGATCACCTGGTTATTGCTTCACTCTCCTCTACATAAAGCCTATCCACTTAGTACCTTAGAAGAGCGGTTTATACATGCGTGTCGCCTTGGACAATGTCAGGTATTTTATGATCAGTCAGGGCCTATAGGCTTAGTTACTTGGGCAAAAGTATCGAGTAAGTGGCATGAAAGAATGCTCGATAGTGATACTTGGCCGCCCGTTCATGAATGGGATAAGGGTGACTATCTATGGTTTATGGATTTTGTTGCCCCTTTTGGGCATTGCACCCGAATTCGACGAGAACTTAGTAAGCAGTTTGGTAATACAGATAAGGCTTGGTGCAGAAGAATTAAAACAAATCGCGAACGAAGCCATATCTGTCAGCATCACCGAGGTCACCTGTTTAGCCATTAAATGAATACTAGAGTTGATGCTCTTTTTAGCCGCAATGGGTGTAGCTAAAAGTTTTATTGTGTCGATAGCAACGATTGACATTAAATTAAAGGAATTCCAAATGGGTACTAGAACATACCATGGTGGGAATGGAGCTGACCGTCTTCATGCCGGGCATGCAACTCATAAAAGTATTATTTATGGAAATGGCGGTGATGATAATTTAAGTGCGGGGCATACCACATGGGAGTCGTATATTTATGGGGGAACTGGTAACGATGTAATCGGTAATTCCAATAAGGCACTGAATCAAATATATATATGGGATGGCCCTGGTGATGATTATGTTAACGTTGGTGCTGTTAACGTTAATATATATGCAAGCTCAGGGGATGATACTTATAAAGTAACCTCAGGATCTAATGTTTATATAGAATTAGGAACCGGAGAAAAAGATGTCACGGTTAATTATGTCGGTTCAAAAGCAACAATTGTAGAAAAAGGTTATTGGTACGACAGAGACATCAGGGTCGACTCTGCCAATACAAATATTACTACTGGTCATGGAAACGATATAGTTGATGCTTTTGGCTTGTTTAGCACCAAGGTAACTAGCTTGGGTGGAAATAATAATGTCATAGCAAAAGGGGCCGGTGTTGAAGTAAGAACTGGCAGTGGTCATGACACGATTCTAACTGAAGCTGTTAGCGCCTTTGTACATAGTGGTGATGGTGATGATTGGATTATGGCTAAAGGTTTATCAGCTACTGTATATACTGGCTGGAATGGTAATAATTATGTGTATGCGGGTGGGGCCGATGCAAATATTTGGACGGGTAACGGGCACGATGAAATTGATGCTCGTGGCATCAATGCCTATATACGTTCTGAAGGTGGAGATGACATCATTGATGTACGCGCTTTGAATGCAACTGTGCATGCGGGAAGTGGAAATAATGAAATTAACATAAGAGCTGCCGGGGCGAATGTCACTGCTGGCAACGGTAATGACTATGCCTATATTGGTGCAGCCGTCGGCAATGTCAATTTAGGCTCTGGTAATAATACCGTTGATTACTATGCCGTCGGTGGAACCGTCACTGTTGGCTCTGGTCATGATCGGATCAATGTTCGCGCTGTCGGCGTTAATATGAATGCTGGTAACGGCAACAATTATATCGATGTAAGAGCCGCAGGGGCACGTATTACAGCTGGTAGTGGTAATGACACCGCTTATATCGGCGCAGCGGTTGGCCTTGTTGATTTGGGTGGCGGTCACAATACGGTTAACTATCATGCCGTTGGTGGTGATGTTCGTGTCGGTGATGGTAACGATCGTATCAATATACGTGCTGTTGGCGTCAATATGAATGCTGGCCATGGTAATAACCATATTGATGTTAGATCAGCTGGTGCCCGTATCACGGCAGGCAATGGTAATGATTACGCCTATATTGGTGCTGCGGTTGGCTTGATTGATTTAGGCGGCGGGCATAACACCATTGATTTCCATGCTGTTGGCGGTAGCGTGCGAGTCGGTGATGGCAACGATCGGGTTAATGTTCGTGCTGTGGGAGTAGACGTTGATGCAAAAAATGGTAATAACCACATTGATATTAGAGCAGCAGGTGCACGTGTAACCGCAGGCGATGGTAATGACTACGCGTACGTTGGGGCTGGTGTTGGTTTACTTGATTTAGGGCACGGAAATAATCACGTTGTATTGCACGCCGCTGGCGGTAACGTATTTGTTGGTGATGGTAACGACAGGATAGAAGTGAAAGCCGTTGGCGTAAAAATAGATGCCAAAAATGGTGATAATACAGTTTTGGTAAGTTCTGCGGGTGCTGAAATAAAAACGGGTAGCGGCCAAGATTATATCGAATCATTGGCTGTTGGTGGCCAGGCAATTGATTCAGGAAATGGTAACGACACCATTAAAGCGCATGGTGGCGCTAATATTATTTCTGCTGGCTGGGGAAATAATAATATCGAAGCTATCGGTGGCTTAAATATTGTTCAGGTTGCCCATGATGATAATAATATTGCAGCTTATGGTGGTCTCAATGTTGTATTAGCAGGCCATGGCAGTAATTCAATTGATTCATTCGGTGGCGGTAATTTTGTATTTACGGGCAATGGCCGAAATAATATTCATGCTGCTGGTGGGTTGAATATTGTCTTTGCGGGCGATGGCAAAAATAATATCCGCGCGGAAGGTGGCTTTAATATTATTGGCACTGGTAATGGTGGTGGTTCAGGAGCGTCGCCAGTAGGTCAGGTTTCACATGGTGAAGTTGTGGGTAACGAAATACGTTCATACAACTTCGGCAACCTAATCGTTAATGGTGACTTTGAGCAAGGTGGCCATGGGTGGCAATCAACTAATGGAATTGAGGCTGCCCATAAAGCGTCGGTGTATGGCTTGGGAAATGAAGGCCATGGTGTTCGTGTTTCTGAACTCGACGTCTACAAAAATACGTCGATTTATCAGGATATCCCTGACTTAGCCGAAGGTGAAACCGTGGCGGTTAGCTTTGATTTTTCGAATCGAGTCGGGATGTCAAGCAATGAAGGTATGGATGTTGTCTGGAATGGAAAAGTTGTGTTCTCAAGCTCTGGAGATGCGGCTAGTTGGCAGCAGAAAACGTTAAATCTGACGGCCAGTGCGGGCAGTAATCGTCTTGAGTTTAGGGGAACGGGTGCTAGTAATGGTGGTGGATATGTACTGGATAACGTTGTTGCTGAAGTCCCAGGTAATGAAATTCGAGCATATAGCTTCGGTAACTTCATTATGTCGGGTGACGGCAACGATAAAATCCGTGCAGGAGGCCTGCTATCTATTGTCACCGAAGACGGTGACGACTTTGGCAAAGACACGGGTGTGGATCACCTGAAAAACTTAGCCAATGTAACCAGCGCGGGCAATATTGTACTCGCTGGCGAAGGGAATAACGTTGTTAAAGCTTATGGTGGTGGAAACCTTGTACAAACTGGGTCAGGCGACGACCTGATTGTTGCTTTCGGCTATGCCAATATCGTCATTGCAGGGGATGGTACAAACGATATTACGACATTGGGTGCCTACAATGTTGTTTGGGGAGGGAGTGGTGATGATTCTCTCTGCTCTATGGGGGATACCAATGCCTTCCTTGCTGGTGATGGTAACAATGTAATGACTGCCATAGGGATTAATAATTTATTTGTCAGTGCTGGCGGTAATGATGATGTCATGGTCGCTGGGTCGAACAATGTGATGATCATGGGCGGGGGCGATAATGTTGGCGTTGCTATAGGGGCGACTAACCTGTTTCAGGGCGCAAGTGGCAATGATAGCTTCTTTGGCCTCGGCGACAGTAATTTAATGCTAGCGGGTAATGGTGACAATTTCTTGGTCGGTGTTGGCAGTAAAAACTTGTTCTGGTCGGGCGAAGGAGACGACACGTTATTGGCCATTGGCCAGACCAATATTATGCTGGCAGGCGATGGTGAAAACAGCGTTATGGTTGCTGGTATGGATAATATTGTTTTAACAGGTAGCGACCGTGATTCAGTGGCCGCGTTAGGCGGGAAGAATATAATTTCAACCGCTTCCGGTGACGATACGATTTATGCTTTTGGCTATACGAATTTTGTTCATGCTGGTGGCGGTAACGATGTTGCTTTCATGGGTGGGCGTGGCAATGTCGCGCTAATGGGCTGGGGTGATGACATTGTTGCAGCAGCAGGCCAACATAATATCTTACTTACCGAAGGTGGCGATGACGTAATTTTATCAATAGGTCAGAACAATGTCGTAATGGCTGGCAGTGGTGATGACACCATCATGGCATTTGGTAAAGAAAATTGGATCGCTGCAGGCGGTGGTGCCGATATTATCTTTGCTATCGGTAAAAATAATATGATTGCCGCTGATAACGAGATCTCTTTTTCAACCGAAGAATTTGGGGAAATTAAAAAGAGCTCCGGTAACCTATTTAACGATAAGGATGAAAAAGGCGAGCGTAGCGATGATGCATTAGAAGGCACACTAGGTTCAGCCAGTTTTAACGCTGAATTTAATATGAGTGCCAATCTAAACTTATTATTCCCTGAACTAGACTTCTCGGATCCAACCGTACCTGATTGGAAAACACCGTCTTTCACGCTGCAACAATACGATTTGGACATTCCGCCGATTCCAGAACTGAAATCAGCACCAAGTTATAAATACGGCAGCTTGGGGAACTATGGCTTGCCATCTATCCACTTGCCTACGCTCAGCACCCCTGAAATCGAAATTCCGAGTATTACACTGCCTTCATTAGCGATGCCGTCGTTGAGCGACTTTGGTGTGGAAGTTGATCGGATTGATCTGGAGTTAACCTACGAGTTTGATGTGAGTTCGGGGCTGTTTGGCTCTGCAGATTCAATGCTGGGTGATTTGTTCGGCTATACCTCTAGCGATGGGGTAAGCAAGAGCTTACTCCACTCTGAGGCTGAGTTTAAGCCAAGGATCACCGAGGATGGAGCATTTTTAAATGTTTACACCTTCCATTCTGCAGATGTTGGCGCTGCAGAAGCGGCTGCAAAAGGTGCCAGTGATAACTATTACTACTTTGAGGAAAGGGAAGGAGCTGGCGGAGCCGGAGGTTCAGCAGATGGAACTGTCACTGATACGAGTGGACCGGATCAAGCCGGAAGCTCTGGCGGCGGCAATGTTTCTGCTTCAGCTGGCAAATGGGCGACAGGGGCAGATGGCAGCTATAACACCGAATCACCTGACTCTTCGGAAGAAGAGGGCACTACTATACCAACATATACAACCGTAGCACTGCCGACTATTCACTTGCCAGAGCTCAATGTTCCGGAATTCAACCTCAAAGGCTTTGATCTATCAGGGTTCAGTATCTTGGGTAGTTCGATTGGAGGGCGTGAGTTCTATGGTTTCGAAATTCCTGAGTTCGATGTACCAGAGTTCGGTATACCTGACTTTAGCCTCGGCGATTACGTTGAAATGGAATCTTTAACGATTCCTGCTCAGTCCATCGAAATCCCTTCTTTCTCTATTCCGAATGTAGCAGGAATTGATTGGTCGGAAAGGTTACCGTCGTTTGACCATGAATATTTCTTATTACAAGAAAATGTAGAAGGAGACTGGGGCGATGTCATGCTGGCCATTGGTGAAACCAACCGCTTAATGGGAGGCCGAGGAGACGATATTGCCATCGGGATCGGGAAAGAAAACTTAGTCTATACCGGCAGAGGTAATGATATTGCCTTGATGGTTGGCGCCAAAAATACCTGGAGAGATGATTACGGTGCAAACGTCGCGGTGGCAATTGGCGCAGAAAATACGTTAGCTGGTGGTTTTGATAATGACGTGCTGCTTGCTGTTGGTAATGAAAATACCTTAAGCGGTGGTATTGGTGAAAACTTACTGGCGGCTATTGGTAATAAAAATACCATTAAGGGCGATGATAAGCCAGGTGAGTCGGGTGCAACAGCCAAGAATGTGGTGTTTGCTTTTGGTAACGAGAACACCGTTAAGGGTGGTTTTGCAGCCACAACAGCACTGGTGGTTGGGCGTAAGAATACCGTGAAAACCACCTTCCTTGATGACTATGTGGTGGCAGTCGGTGTCGAAAATACGATTGCGTTGCATAAAGGCAAAGACATGGCCTTTGTGATGGGGATTGATAATAACATCGAAGGCGATACTACCGACCCATTTGGTGCTGATTCCGACATTATCGTTAGTGCCGGACTACGAAATCGTGTTGATGGTGCGGGTGGTAATGACGGGCTATTTGTTGGTGGGTTATATAACCATGTTATTGGCGGTAATGGTGATGACTTAATTACAGCGATGGGTGGTTTTTCTGTCATTAATGGTGGTGATGGCAACGATGTTATAGCCACGATTGGAGCCTCGAATAACGTGACTGGTGGGCTCGGTGATGATTTCGTTATTAACATGGGAATGGCCAACCTAACCAGCTTAGGTAAAGGAAATGACACTGTTTTAAATATTGGACTTGCTGGGGCGACATTTGGCGGTGAAGGTAATGATGTCTTCCTTGATTTAGGTTGGGAAGCGATAGACTTATTGACTCAAAGCAGCACCAATATCGTTAACCATGTCTTGTCGGCGATAACTGACTTTATTGGCGATACCGTTGAAACCTTCGGTGGTGATAAGCAAGCCTCGTTAGCCTCTTTCCTGAGTTTTGAAGACAAATCCGTAGGGTTTGGTGATTCGGGCAATGATGTGTTTGTCTCAGGTTTTGGTGGCTCTCAAGCGTATGGTGGGGTAGGTAACGATTCTTATCGCTTTACCCTTGGCAGTGGTCGATTCGATATTTACGAAGCTGATGACTTAAGTGAAATGAACACCTTAAGTATTGCTGCCAATAATAGCCAAACGAATCTTGCTTTGTCATTCGATAACCTTGTGTTGTCGCAGGACTATAGCCAATTAGACATTGTAGTAAATGGCCAATCATTAGGAGAAATCGGTTTATCTGGCTGGACAGATAAAGATGTGTTCGAAATGTCTGACGTAGCATCGATGACATTTTCAGAACTAAAACAATATTGGGATGACTTGGATTCAGCCACAGCGGAAGAGAAACGCACCTTTGGGGCATTTGATTCCTCTCAAGCACTTGAAGATGGGGCGTTGGCAACATTAGCGTGGCTAAATGATCAGCAAGCTGGTGCTGTTGACTTTGGTGACCTAAATGATGGCCTGTTTAATATGGTTGAATCTGTAGTTGGAGATATGCAGGAGGCGAAGAAAAATATCGATAGCGCAGTCGGTATCGCATAGGAACAAAGCCTAGCTCATGGTGAGCTAGGCTTTTTTATTCATGTATAAAGGATATATCGCATGGCAGATCAACATTTTATCGATGGTATTGAAAATGTAGCAATCATTGCTGGGAACGTAAGGATGGATTTTTACACCTTCGGTGTCGACCCAGATACCAGTGGGAAAGAGCCACCGAGGGAGCATAACTTACGTCTCGTCATGTCGCCAGATGCTTTTTTGAGAAGTTGGCAGACACATACCCAACTCTTGGAAGAGCTAAAAAAACGCGGGCTTATTACTCAGCGTAGTGATGGAGAATTAGCAGAAGGCCCAGCATCAGCGGCTGATGAGGAAAATCAAACCACCCTATCACCTAGTTTTAGCTAAGTAGGAGCTTGATATGAACACCGCATTGGAAGCATATGTTCTTATCGCAAGGTATTACCATGTTTATCATTCAGTACATAATTTAAAACGTGATCATGGTGTCAAGGACGACACCATGACCCGCTTGGAATTATGTCATTTAATAAATAATAGTGGCTTACAAGCAAAGCAGCTAACGCTTAGCTGGACTCAGTTTAAGCGCTTAGGTAGTGGGTTTCCTGTCGTTATTCAGCTGGAAAATAACGACTTTGTGATTGCCGCAGGGGTGAAATCCGCGCAGGATGGCTCGTTAGAGGTTCTGATACAAGATCCTCGTGCAAGCAGCCTTGAGTTAATTGCAATCAGTGAAGATAAGTTTCGGGCGAATTGGAAAGGCGCTGTTGTACTGGTTCGCCCTATGGGGGAAGAGCTGGTCTTAGAGCAGCCTTTTGGTTTTACATGGCTGTTTAGTGAGGTGCTCAAACAACCATCTCTTATTTTTCAAGTCGCCAGTATCTCAATGTTTTTGCACATCATCGCTTTTGTTGTGCCACTTTTTTCTATGGTTGTCTTTGATAAAGTGATTGGTTATCAAGGCTATTCAACCTTACATGTATTATTTTTTGGGGCAATGACTGCCTTAATTGTCAGCGCTATTCTCTCACTTGTTCGAAATATCCTTATTCTACATACCGTGGCACGGCTTGATATTGAAATTGCCCATTTAACCTGTCGGCGGTTGTTCGCCTTACCGTTGGTTTTCTTCCAAAAAGTGGCCGCAGGGAAATTAGCCAAGCAGGTGCAAGAAGCGAGCAGTATTCGCGAGTTTATTACCGGGAATTTGCTGTTTACGCTGATTGAACTCACATCAGTTGTTGTGATCCTCCCTGTGATGTGGTTTTTCAGCCCCCAATTAACATGGCTCGTGATTGGTTTTGCGGTTGTTATTATGACGAGCCTAATGTGTATTCTTAAGCCGTACCGGAAGCAGCTTGAAGCCCTTTATATCGCAGAGGCAGACCGGCAATCGCTGATTGTTGAGACCGTACGTGGCATTGAAACGATAAAGAGTCTGGCGATTGAAAAGCGTCAACAACAAGAGTGGTTAGATGTTACCGCGAAGGTCGTAACACGCCAGCATACTGTTGGGCGTTGGAGTGGCTATATCAATGAGATAAGCGGTTTTCTTCAAAAAGCCATGACACTCACCATTATTTGGTTTGGTGCGCAAATGGTGTTGGCTGGTGAACTTACAATTGGTACGTTGATTGCTTTTAATATTATGGCGGGACGCATTGCGGGGCCGCTTGTTCAGTTAGTTGGCCTAGCTAGCAAATACCAGCAGACGGCAATTAGCGTTGATATGTTAAGTCGTGTTCTAAATAGCACACCAGAGCGGCTGCGTAGCGGTGGGATCACTCCGCCCATGAAAGGGCTAATCTCTACCGAGAAGCTGAGCTTTAGTTATCACCCTAATCAGCCCCCTGTGTTGCAGGATCTAAGCTTTGAGATCCGGCAAGGGGAAAAAATTGGCATCGTTGGACCGAGTGGTTCAGGCAAAAGTACGTTAACAAGGTTAATACTTGGCTTCTATCAACCTAGTCAGGGCTACATACGCGTTGATAGTCATGATCTCAGAGAATATGACCCGAATTACCTACGCGCTCATATCGGTGTCGTGCTTCAAGAAAGCTTTTTGTTTCGAGGTACAGTAAAAGAAAACCTTGCCAAATCTCGCCCGGATAAATCACTAGAGCAGATCATCGAAGTGGCCCAAATGAGTGGTGCCAATGAATTTATCGATGCTCTTCCGCAAGGCTATGACACCATGTTGGAAGAGAATGCGAGTAATTTGTCTGGCGGACAAAAGCAACGACTTAACTTTTCTAGAGCGCTACTTGATGATCCTAAAATACTGGTGATGGATGAAGCGACAAGTGCTCTTGATGCCGAGAGTGAGCAGTATATTTTAGATAGGCTGAACTCGCTTTCTCAGGGGCGAACACTGATTAATATCTCTCATCGCTTGTCTTCTATGCCACAAATGGATCGCATTCTTGTGCTTGAGAAGGGAAGGCTTGTTGATTTGGCTCCTCATTCCGTTTTATTAGAGCGCTGCCAGCTTTACAAACAGCTATGGCGTAGACAATTTCAAGGTACTGTTAGCCCTGTAAAGGAATTAATAGGATGAAGCAGAATGTCGATCAAGAAGTATTAGCTATTGCCCCTAAGTGGGAGCAACTAAGGCATCAACAGCCGAAGATGTCACTGTATTTCGGGCTATGGACCATGTTGATATCGGTTGCCAGTTTAGTGGTGTGGGCCAGCGTCTCAGAAGTCGATACATATGTAGCCGCCCGTGGACATGTAAAACCCATTATGAGGAATACCGTCTTACAAAGTCACACTGAAGGTAAATTGATTGAATATACAGGCAGAGTTGGTTCGCAAGTTTTAAAAGGTGAATTGATCGCGGTACTGGATGGTCGAGTGTCTAAATCTGATGTCAGTGCGACGAGGTATCAACTGCAAAGTGTTGAGGCTCGGATAAAGCGATTGAAGTCAGAGATCAGCGATGTCAATTTTGAAAGGAAAGATTTTGAAAGTACTCAGTATAACTTAGAGGCGTCCTTGTATTTATCAAGGCAATTAGCGCATAAGGCGACGGTAGAGACGAGAAAACAGCAGCTACAAAGCATTCAGTTAAGGAAAGCAAACCTTGAAAAAGAGAAAGCCATACTGGGTGAGCAACATGGGCTATACACGAATTTAGTGGCGGATAAAAAAGCACGATACGATAAAGAAAAAGAGGCTTTCAGCAGAAATGGTCCAAGAAAAGAAGAGTACCTGAATGCATTGGCACAATTGCTTGAGCTTTCCAGAAAGCGTGCGGCTCTTGATAGTAGTATGACGGCATTAATAGTTGAAAAGGAGAGTATAAGAAACGAAGTCAGGCGCTATTTAAGCCAACGAGAGGCGGAAATATCAGATGAGTTAGTAAAATCGACGCGGGAATATATCTCTTTACAGCAGAAATTAGTGGTATACGAAGAAAAAGAAAAGTTAGTTGAAATAAAAGCACCGTTTGATGCCATTATTTTCCGAGTTGCGGACAAAGCAATTGGTACACATGTTACTCCGAATGAATTTCTTTATGAGTTGGTTCCAATTAATAGTCCAATGGAGGTTGTGGTTGATTTAAACCCCGCGGATATAAATCAAATATCCCTCGGCGATATGGTAACCATTAAATTGGACTCATTACCTTTTACCAAATTTGGAACAATTAATGGTGAACTGCGTCAGGTAAGCGAAGATGCATTTAATGATGATGTGAATGGTGAGAAAGCCATCGCCTTTCGTGGCTGGATAGACATTACGAATATGAGTGAGTTGCGTTATTTACCTGTCGACTTTCGTCTCCAGCCGGGTTTAACGTTAGAGGCAAATATTCAAACAGATAAACGAACACTAATCTCATACCTCCTTTTTCCAATCGCGAAGGCGCTTGATGAAAGCTTTAGGGAGCCATAATATGAGAAAGCTTATGTTGATTGTTAGCTTAGTATCACTGGTCGGCTGTACGATTAAACCAGAGGTGGCTTCTGAGCAAGAAGTGACAGAGATCGTTGAAAAACAAAAACAGTGGATCTTAACGACGAGGCTTAATATTACTAAGCCGCTAACACTGTCTGACGTGATAGTACTGGCTCTTAAAAATAATTTGGAATTAGAGCAGGCTAGATACCGTGTTCTCGTTAATCAAACGACATTAGACAATACCCTTTATAGTTATTTACCTAAATCAAACTCGGCTTTTAATCGAAGTGTCCGAAATAACGATGGTGGGGCAAGTGATGTCTTACCTCCAGCACGTGATCGCAATACCGTTACGAGTTCTATTTCATGGTCGTCGTTAGATTTGGGTCAAGCTTATTTACAAGCGAAACAGTCGGGTAATGACTTATTAATTGAACAGCTACAACAGAAGAAAGTGATTTCAAGGATTGTTCGTGAAGTGATTTCCGATTATTTGGCATTAGCGATGATTGAACATGAAATCATAAAAGCGCGAACCATCGAGCAATCATTAATTATAAGCCTAGCTAAAGCTAGGGCATTAGAATCTCGTGAGCTTATCGACCCAATAAACTTGCTGAGTTATCAAGAGCAGATGCTGAGCCTTCAAATCCAGCTACAAGAGCTAGAGTCTGAATACTTAAAAACGAAGCAAATGTTATTAACGCGGATTAGTGCGCCGGGCCTTGAACTTCAACTCTCTCATAAGGGGCGGAACACATTAAGTTTGTCACTTGACAATATAACTCTCGAAGCGCTTGAGCAGTTTGCTTTGTATAATCGTTCAGATTTGCGTGAGTCCGACTATAAGATCAGGAATGCAGGGCTAGAAATACGAAAAACATGGTTGAATGCACTCCCAAATTTCTCGATTGGGTATACCAATAATTATGACTCTGACCCGAATTTACGTAATAACGAATGGCTGCAGGTCGACCTTAACGTCGCGATGAAAGTGATTGAGCTCATTGCTCTGCCAGCACAGATTAATGAGCTTCAGAAAAAAGAGCAGTTGGAAAAACTCAGTTCATTGGCTTTTGCTGTCACTGTTTTAGGCCAAGTTCGGGAAGCGAATATTTCTTTTTTATCGGATAAATATCGACTAGGTCTAGAGCGAAAAAGGGAGCAGTTGCAGCATGAGATTGTTACCTTGAAACAGCAACGTGTCGCTTACGATTTAATGGATGAACTTGATTCGTTCAAATCGGAAGTAAATGCTGTTATTGCGAGTGTTCGAAGAGGAAAAGCGTACAGTAATTACCAAAGCTCAATCCTTAAATTATTAGAGCAGGCTGGGGTGGATTTATTTCCATCTCATGCCACGTTAGCTTCAGGTGAGGAGTTACAGCAGAGCGTGGATGTATGGTTAAAATCGTTGCCAAGTACAATTGAAAACTTACTTCATCACAAGGTGCAATATACGGCGTTGAGCGCAGAGCTGAGTTAGCACGCCCTAGCCATTAGTGTTGTCGAGGACAATAAACGTCGAACACACCTTTAAAATTTGTCACTTTTTATGCTTTCAGAGCGAGTCGGTAGGCATGACTCTAACTCAGAAATGCCCCAAAATCATTTAGGACATCGGGAAGCACTAACATACATATATTAAATTTCCCCCAAATAATCTAATCGCTGGATCAAGAAGTCTTCAGGAAGCTATCGTGCTTAGCTAAGCATAAACCTGATTTTATGTGCAACTTACGGAGTGTTCTAAGAGCATTATGTAAAAGGGAATTTACGCATAGCTTGAAAAAGCAAAACTGTTTTACCAAGCTTTAACCGTTGTAGATATACAATTCAAATACTAAGAATWCGTTCCTTGAATATATAGTGAAACTGAATTAACAGTGGCCTTTGTAAAAAGAGATAGAATTAAATTATCCCTCAATTTTTCAGGGAGCCTGCTATGCTGGTGATTGAAATACATACAAATTGTGGATAAAAAAATGGTTACTACAAGGAAAGTTTATCTGACACATCTTTATGAGCAGTTCGACTATTATGGTACTTGGTTGCCGAATACGCCTATCAAGTTAGGTGATATAGTTGCTAAAAAGAAAGGTACATATAAGGTCATCAGTACACTATCGAGCTACAATCTAGCTTTCAGTGTCAGAGAAAGCCCTGAACCTCTAAACTTTACGTATAGCTCTAAAGCAGAATTTCAATTAAATGTGGATGCCGACTTGGCAAGAGAGCAAGGAATAATACCAATTGGTGGTCGGCTGTCTATCGAAATGAATGAACAGGGTGGTTTTGTCTTTCAGGCCAAAGGTTGTCGCGTACAGACAATAGATAACATCCAAGAGTTGGGTCGGAAGTTAACCAAGCTAGTGTCGGAAAACAATTGGGAAGAGGAATGGTCAGTTGTTGATAGAATCGTCGTATCAGACAGTTCAACGATCATTATTGCCAAATCGTTTAACGGAAAAGTCGAGTTAAGTGGTAAAGCCGATTTTAGTCTTGAAGAGCTTGCTGATGTTAATGCTGGCTTATCGGTAATAAGTCAACAGGGAGATGTTTTCCAATGTGTAGCCGCAAGAAAACTTACCCCCCTGTTTGGGCTTATGTCTATTAAAAAAAGTATTTGGGAAAAGCTGAAGGGAATAGTTAAGCGCAAAACTAAAAACCCTAAATATAAACCAAATGTCTCTTATGCTGTGGATGGTGTACCAGAGTACATAGTAGATTATGAAGATCCGATAAATTACAGCGAGTTAAGCGAGGAAGATGTTCTAGAGCGTAAAACTCCAGATTTCAATTGAATTCACTAGCATGGACGCTGTCCTCATTATAACTACTCTAGAAAAAGGTTTGACTTGAGTGATGCTGAATTTCTCTGTCCATAGACATCCATTAAGATTGATGTCTATGGATCACACAACTAAAGCACTTTGGGACAAAAGTGCCTTAGAGCAACCATCCTAAAACGTTTGTGCCCCGAAACGAGTTTGAGCGAAGGATCAATTTCGAGCTATTCGCCTTGTTTTGCCCTTCAGATAATCTAGCCAAAAAACAAAATACACCTCACATATTCAAGCTTATAACCTTCCGAACTAAGCAATCAGTTTAGTAAATTTTAATGGTTAAGGTAGAATGAAAAATATCTTTTGGATAGGTTAACTAAATGAATAAAGTGAATTTTTTGTCATCATTCGTAAAAAGAACAGAGGGTGTTAAAGTTCCTGTTCAAATTGATATTGATTCTTCAGACAAAAATGAGAATGAAGATTATCAAGCGTTACTAACAAGTATCAATAACCTGTTAGATTTTGACAATTTGATTGTTCTTGCTGGTTCGGGTACATCTTTGACTTTTACAGGAATAGCCCCAAGCATGGGGCGACTGTGGGAAAAATGTAAAGAACAAGATCCTGAACAGTTCGAGGTCGTTCTTGATGCTGTTCAGTATGATAAAAATCAAACTAAAAGAGATGATGAAACAAACGAGCCGTGGGATGATATTGAGCTATTGCTATCTTTGTGCGATCAGTATATTGCTTTGTTTCCCGATGAAGAAAAAACTATCCAGCTTGTCTCTTTCTTAGAGCAATCAAAGAAAACTATTTTAGATGAAACAAACTTTACCGATGCTATTGACTCAAATGATTGGGTTTCACACGATAAATTTATCAGAACTTTAGGTCGAAGAAGTCCTAAGCAGCAACGATTAAAGCTATTTACTACTAACTACGATTTAGCTTTTGAGCATTCTGCTGCTAATACAGGTTTTGTTGTTGTTGATGGCTTTGAGTTTTCATCTCCTAGTTTCTTCAACCCAGCATGGTATCGTTATGATATTGTTGACCGAAGTGGACAATCCAAAAACGCAAGTTCTTATATTCCTAATGTGCTTCATCTGTACAAGATGCATGGTTCTGTTAATTGGACTCGTGAACACGGACGAGTAAAAAAAGTCGATTATAAAGCGATTATTAATGACCCTGTTTTTATTTATCCCAGCAGTTCTAAGTATCAAACTTCTTATGATTCCCCGTATTTAGATATGATGTCATCGTTTCTTAATAGCCTTCAGCAACCTAAAACTGCATTGATATGTTTGGGGTTTGGGTTTAATGATAAGCACATCAACAATGCAGTTACTATGGCTCTTCGAACTAATGCTGAATTCAGCCTTCTTGTCGCAACAAAAGATCCATTTAATGAAAATGGATCTTTTAATAAAGATGTAAGGAATCTATTGAATTCAGCCATCCAACATGGTGATAGAAGAATATCAATAATTGATGGGACTTTTGAGCAATTTTCTAACTTGTTGCAAGAGCGTAGGAAAGAAACACCAGAAGAGAAGTTATTCAAAACCTTTGAATCATTGGCTGAAAATATGATTACTAACAAGGTTGATAGTAATGAGTTCTAATGATTGGTTTACACCTTATGATCCCAATCGAAGAATTGGTAGTGCTATCAATATTTCGCCAGCAGAGATTACTGCAAATTTATCTGATGCAGGATCTGGTGAAGCAAAGTGGTATTTGGGAGATCGTGTTGCAGCAGGAGAAGTTAACGAATTTGTTTTTCTTGATTGTGGTCAAACGGCTGTATTAGGACGATTAGTACAAGTTTGGCTAGATGGTGCAGAAAGACTCTCTGTAGATGCTATATCTGTTGATAATGGGTTTAATAATCCTATTGGTGTTATTCAGTTATTGACAAGTGTTAACACTGCTACAGGGGAAATATATCGTGGCATCAAAAATCATCCAAGGTTAGGTAGCCAAATATATTCTGCTCATCCAAAGTTAATATCTATTTTGGCAGAAGGTGATTCTAATGATGATGAAGTAAAATTAGATATAGCAGAACTACCATATGACTCAACAGTGAACATTACAGTAACCCCAGACAAATTGTTCGCAAGACATTGCGCCGTTTTAGGCGCTACTGGTGGCGGTAAAAGTTATTCAATTTCCAGATTGATACAAGAAGTGCAGCAACATGGGGGAAAAGCTTTAATATTAGATCCAACTGGTGAGTATTCTGATTTAGAGTGTGAGACCTATTATGTAGGTAATCATGAGAATGCTAATGCTGATAACACAGTTACATTTCCGCACTGGAGACTACCTGAATCGGATATATTTGCATTTTTGCGTCCGTCAGCGCAAACACAAATGCCTAAGCTAAATTCTGCCATCTTGAGTCAAAAAATTGTTGCCAAGTATTATAACAATCCCCAAGGACTTTTTATTAATGAGCAAAAATCATTAGTTAAAACAGGGCAATTAAAAGCACCTTTCAATCAAGCACACGAGATGATTGAAAAAAATGATTGTCAGTATTGGTGCTTTAAACATATCGCAGATCAAATTATTCATGAATGTGTATGGCCTTCAACTAAAGAGTGGGTTGATAAAGTACAAGTTATTAATGAATCTGTTTGGGGGGGAGCTTCTGATGGTGATCTTGGTTACTGTATGAGTCTTATATCGAGGATAAAGTCTTATTCTGAAAATAAGCATTTGAATTGGATGATAGATGCAAAAGGGTATAAGGAAATTCCAACTCTACTTAGTGATTTTTCTTTAAACAAAACAAGTAGCCGTCTTCTTAGGATAGATTTATCAGCAGTATCATATGAAGCAAATAGTCGTGAAATTTTAGTTAATGCTATCGGTAGAAAGCTAATGGACTTGGCGAGAAACGGAAGCATTAATCATAGTGACCCAGTGTTAGTTTTTATAGATGAAGCACATCAGTTTCTAAATAAAACAGTTGGAGATGAAGCAACTTCGATCAAGTTAGATTCATTTGGAAATATTGCAAAAGAAGGTCGTAAGTATGGCCTGAATGTGGTTATCGCAACGCAACGTCCTAGAGATATACCTGAAGATGTGTTGAGTCAGGTTGGATCTTTGATTGTTCACAGGTTAACTAACTACCATGATCAAGAAGTTGTTAAAAGAGCCGTAGGCACAATGGATCAACGTTCTGCTTCGTTTTTGCCAACACTAAGTCAAGGTGAAGCATTGCTACTAGGGATTGACTTCCCATTTCCAATGACAGTCAAAATGAAAAAGCCAAAAATCAAACCTACATCGAAAAGTGCCGAATACTCAGCCGCTTGGAAGCGTAAAACCAAGCCTATAATCAAGAGTGATGTTGCTGAATATCTAAAGATTCCAGACGAATACATAGATGACTTTGAAAGCTTAGATATCGAATATGTGCCAGATAAAGGTTCTAGTGAAGATATGGTTTATAGCTATTATTTTGAAGTTCCTCAGGATGTAACTGAAGAGTTACTTGATTCAATGAGTTGGTCTAAAGGGCAATTAATTAGTGATATACCAGTTCATGTTTTTGAAAATGAATGCCACAAATAGACTTTTTTTATCAGCCGAGTAAAAAATGGGATCAAGTCTTGCGTTTTGTTTTTGGTGTTTTGACTTAACCATTGGTCACGTCTTAATTTTTATTTTTGGCCAACATTAACAATCGCCAGTAGATATCATTAATTTATTTTTCTAGGAGGTTTAAATGAACTTTGTGGTCAAGTTGAAAGAAATAAAGAAAAGAATAGAAGAAAAAAACATTAAGCGTAAAGAAACTTTTACTGAAGACTTCTTGGATAAATTTCAAGATTATATTTACTTTGGTATTGAATCTGAAGAGATTTTTGATGATGAAAAGTTATTCATGGCTTCTGATGAAGGTTTTGGTATAAAAAAAATATTTGAAGATAAAGATGAGATAAAAAACGCGGAAAATGAGAGATTTAACAATAATTCCTTATATAAGGTTTATTAWTTTAACAACCCTGATGGTTTGAACAGACCTATTAGAATTGATGTTGTAGTTCAAAACAAAGAAACCACTCAAATACTGAAAGACAGGTACAAAGGTGTACAGATCAAATCTGTTATAGATATTGAATTTTTCGAACGTTTACCAATTGAAGTTGACAACAAGAATCATGAATTGGAAGAACTATTGCTGGAGTACTTACATAATCCTGAGATTTCTCTCGAAGATATTGATGATATTGAATCTATATTAGCTTTACGTGACGTCGAAAAGTTCCATATGACATTTATAGTCGATGATAAGGACAATATTTATCCAATTTATCTTGGGATAGGCTCCAATCAGCCATTTTCAATTAGTGAAAAATCAGACAAATACGGAAAAGAAAGATATTATAGATATTCAACAAACTCAAAACATGCCTTTGAGCAGTCATCCAAAGTAACCAAAAAACCAGTTATCATTCCAGATAATGCCATTATTTTTAGCGACTATACTTCTGATGGAAATGATTATGCACTATTGAATGAAGTCGGAGTTATTGTAAAGAGTGGGAGTAGCTGGCATAAGGCCATTTATGAACCTATTTACAACGATCTAAGTCAATCAAAGCTGGTTAGAACTGATGGATTAGATTTCGTTAAGAACAAAATTGATGACTTTTTTCCTAATTATGAACATTACCTTCAAGTTAAATTCGATCCTCTAGAGGTAGTCAAGCGATATGGGCATAGAAAATCGGCTGAATTTTTATACTCTAAAGGGCTGTTGGGAGCAGGGTATCAACAAGAGATAAATGTTGCTTCAGACCTATTTAAAAATGGCTATGATGATATGCATAGGCTAAAGCCTTCTATTTTACTAATAAAATGCATGATTAAAGATGGAACGCTTAGAGAGATAATTACAGAGGGGAGGTGATCTCCTTATCCTCAAGTAATGTAGGTTGTAGCAAGTCGTAACAAGGTTATGTCCAAGGACGTGTTACAGAAGATGAGCGTAACACTCCTTTGCCCTATTATAATTTAGATTTAAAGCTCATACACATCCTGTTTAGACGTGTTTGCTTTACCGTGCACTATATCAATTCCCCCTCGGGAGTTTTAGAAGGGGCAGGGACTGAGTGGAATACAGTTCGTTTTAATCAATTATCAACAGTTCGACCTCATAATGTTCTAACCGACGAATAATGTTTTCAGGCGGTCGTTTGTCTGTGATGACAAAATCTATATCCGACCACAAACAGGATTGATACATTAGTTGGGTATTGAACTTGCTCGATTCGGTAACACAGATTACTTGGGTAGACTGACTCGCCATCGCTTTTTTCAGGTTAGCATCTGACTCTAAGTCCGTAGTTATCCCTGCTTCTGACAGCGCACTCACCCCAATAAAGGCTTTATTCGCTTGATATTTTTTGATCTGCTCGGTGGTCGTTTCGCCAAGGATCGCATGAGAAAAATCATCGAATGATCCACCAAGTATGCACTTCTTGATGTGTCTTTTTCCGCTGAGCTCGTAGAGGCACTCCAACGAATTGCTAATCACACGGGATGGGACATCAAGGTGACGTGCAATTGCAGCACATGTAGTACCAGCATCAAGAAAAACGATGTCCTGCTCATTGATAAGAGAAGCACTATATGCTGCAAGCTTTTGTTTTATTGTGCTTTCTATTTCCCTTTGCTGAAAAGAAAGGCTCACCTTTTTTTCGTCCAATATCGCTCCCCCTCGAATACGAAGGATACCCGGGTGATCAGCGAGTTTTACCAAGTCCCTTCTCGCAGAGTCATAGGAAATATCATAGGATTGGCAAATCTCATCTATCGTGATCTTCCCATGGTTTTTTACTCGAGCTTCTATCTCGATCAAGCGTTCTTCTTGAGTCATTGCTACCCCTAACTATCGGTTTTCTCGCGCAGTATAGCGCAAACTTCACTGTCAAACGCTTGCCAACATGCAAAAACACTTAAATATAGCCAGTTAAATTGCTGATATATGTGTTTTGATATTTTTACTTGCAACTACGTAAGTGGTTGTGCATTATGAGTGCGCGGGCTAAGTGTATTTAAGCGGTGTTAAGTGGATGCGCAACTTAATACCAAAGCGCTTCCCAATCACTCGTTCAGTTTGGAGAGACAAACATGACTTTCTCACCGATTAAAACCGCCGTCATAGGCTATGGCTTCTCAGCAAAAACATTCCACATACCTTTTATCACGACCCTAGATGAGTTTGAGCTTGTGGCGATCAGTACAAGCAAACAAGAGGTCAAGGGCGATTGGCCTGAAGTGCAGCACTATGATCATGCCGACGATCTGTTAATGCAGTCCGATACCGAGCTAGTGATTATTACTGCGCCGAATGATGTTCATTTCAAGCTTGCGAAAACTGCACTTGAGAATGGTAAGCACGTGATCATTGAGAAGCCGTTTGTCACCAATATTGCTGATGGTGAAGAGCTCATTACACTAGCAAAGGAGAAAGGGCTCGTTCTAAGTGTTTATCATAACAGACGCTGGGATGGTGATTTCCTGACCGTAAAGAAGATGTTCGATGAACAACGTTTTGGTGAACTAAAGCACTTCGAATCTCACTTTGATCGATTCCGCCCTGAGGTACGCCAGCGTTGGAGGGAGCAAACCTCAGAAGGCGGAGGCATTTTGTTTGATTTAGGCTCTCACCTTCTTGATCAAGCCATAACTTTGCTTGGTCTTCCAGAAGCAATCAGCGCGGATTGTAAGATGATGCGAAAAGGCTCAACCAATGTGGATTATTTCCACCTAATTTTGCATTACCCAAATCACCTCGCGGTATTACATGGCGATATGTTCAGCGCGGGCCCGAACAAGCGCTTCACGGTTAAAGGTTCCGGTGGAAGCTATATAAAGTGCGGCCTTGATCCTCAGGAAGAGCGCCTAATCGCTGGCTCGATACCTGCGACAGATGACTGGTCAGAAGAAGAGCCATCTCAGTATGGCAACTTTTATGACGCTAACAGCTGCCACGCGATTGCAACGGAAAGAGGCTGTTATCAAGAATATTTTCATCAGATTGCCCAAGCCATTCGTACTGGATCTGCTTGCCCAGTCACTGCCGAAGATGCGTTATTGAACATCCAATTGATAGAGTTAGCCATGGAGAGCAGTCGCTTAGGTAAGAAACTACTTATTAAAGATATGCAGGGGATATAAGCCGATGAGTAGCGAGCACCTCACTCATTTGTTAGCGCAGGAAACCGAGCTTCAATTTGCTTATTTCAACAATGAAGCAGCATGGAAGCTGGGTTATGCAATCAAGCAGGCAACGGAGAAAATCTCTGCTTCCGTTGCCATTGAAATTTATGCTTTTGAGCAAGTGCTGTTTAGTTATGCTATGCCGGAGACAAACAAAGACCATCAGGATTGGGTAAGGCGTAAACGTCAATCCGTATTGCGTTATGGGCATAGTTCTTATTACCTTGGTCAGTACAATGCTTCTAAGCTGCGCGAGTTCGAGAGTCAGGTACATATTGATGTCAGGGAATATTGTGCTCATGGCGGCTCTTTCCCTATTCGCATTAAAGGGTCTGGGCTTGTGGGAGCGATTACCGTGTCAGGACTCCCACAAGTAGATGATCATATTCTGGTTATAAACACGCTACGAGAGTACTTTGCTCCATCAATGAGTTAGCTAGTTCTTGGCTGACTCATTTGTGCCCCAAAGTGATTTTGAGTTGATCCTACGTATAGGAAACTAGTTTGTACGTGCTGGCATTGACTGAACTTGAACGTCCCGAGGTATAATAATATTAGCTTTTATATTCAACCCATAGCCACCCTTGCAGAAGAGATATCCGATAAGCCGTAGTTATGTCATTCTCAGAAGAACAAGTGTATATTGTGATTAGTAGGTGCCCCTTAGATTTACGGACGTTATATTTATACGAGAAATACTTGGAATACCTAATTTATAATTCAATCTTTGGTTCAGGCTTATCCATCTCTTTCATGCAATATCCAAGTATATAAACGCTATAAATTTTACGAATTGATTGCTTGACGATATCGTAGTTTAAGGTCATCGGGTGTATTGTTCCACGTTTTCAAAATGACATTAAGGGCTTTAGCAGCGCCTAAGTTCCCATATTTCCAGATTACATACATTGTGAGGAATGCAGTTTCGTTTTTACCTATCATCTGATCTGCGAAGCCACACTTCCCCATCAAGGACTCAATGTAATGACTATCTTGAGGGCTTAGCGTTTCAACAATAACTATAAGTGAAGTTCCGTGATAACGCAGAATTGCATCCATTGATTTATTAATTTTTCGCTCTCTAGTAAATGGTAGTCCAAGGTGCATAATATTCTCCAACTGTAATCGATACTTCTAGGAGACTAGCTAATCGCTTGTATTCTGCGCTTTAACTTACCTTCCATCTCTTGAAGTGCTTTGTTTGATATGCCATTAACAACTAACTCACATTGCTGTTGGTGTTCTGGAAGAGAAACTCTGAAGTTCTCCATTTTGGCTAAATCTCCAATAATTAACCTCCTTAGCTGCTGCATCACCTTTAATCTTTGCTGATAAGTCCATCCATCAGGTGTATAAAGCTCAATTTCCCTTGCCTCGTCAAGAGTATCTTTTGAGATTGAAAAACCAGAAGCTGTTATTTGGACTGCACTTGGCGAATATTCATGGATAGGTTGAATAGCTGCATTGTCACTACAATTTGAGTAGCAGTTTTGACTACAAGAGCCACATTCTGGGCAGATAAGCCAACCACATTCGGCACATTTCTTATCATGTTCGCTATCAATTTCAGAACACGAACAAGCCCAGCAATGAGTTATCCTATGAACATTTTCAGCTTTATGTACAAATTGCTGAAATCTTTCTTTCTCCACTTCTCGCTGCTTGATTTCAACTTCAATGTCTTCTTCCCGAAAGAAAAAGTAATATACAGCGAGAGCTACAATTAAGCTCTTTACAGTAACAGGCCAGAATGCAGCAGCCAAACAGTAAGAAGCGTAGCAACTCCCGTACTCACTTTGGTTTACTACTAAAATGAAAAACCAAATAGGAACAAAAACCTTTACAAACTTGATACGCATATATTGTTCCTCCTTACCAGTCAATTGAATTAAGCGAAAGTCAGGATCATTTGAAGCATCTTGTATTAGTTAGTCATTGTGATATTTACCTATTTATTCTTCCACTCTGTCCATTGGTATACAAACAATCAAAAGCTGGAAAATGTGCTGACATTATCCTGCTTCCGCGTAACCCTATTGCCACAAGTTCGAAAAATCCAACTATAACCCTCGGATGTACACTACCGCGAGCAAATATAATGACGAATTACTATTCACTTATGTATAGAATAGCATTCACGATAGTTTTGTTTAATTTCTGGGATTTACAGTCAAATAACTACAAGAATCAGAACAATACGCGGCTGTGATTGAAACTTTTTGCTTTGATTTATATGAACTTTTTAATCAGGGTGGCTATCAATGATGCGTAACGAGACAGACATAAGCAACTCTATATAGAAGGACGATAATAAGAGATGAAGTAATATTTTTGCTACGAAGATTCATTTTCTAGCTGGTGTCTCGAACGTTTTTCCAACAGAAAACGACACAAGGAACTAGTACCAATAAGAGTGCAATAGCTCTAATGCACTTCTGTCCAAAAGGTGCTTAGAAGTGATCAAATTATATTGTCCTCCTCCTTGGTACTTGGGAGAAGAGTCGCCTTATGAATGGTTAATCTTTCGCTTAACCAGAGCCAAGGTAGTTTCTCTTAGCTTATTCATTATTGGCTTTATTGATACCGCCTTTATTTAAATGCTTTTGCTAGTAAAGGCGGCATTATTGATCAGATTAACGAGCCAGTTTGTGGTGGGCACGAGAAAAATGGCCAGCACAGAAAGCACCAACGATAGATAGCTCACCAGCAAGGCAAAGGGCGGCGCAAACTTCGGCTAAGGCTTGTGATTTGCCAGTACCATGTAAGCCCATCAAATCTAGGCAGGCCTTTTGGCTTGGTAATGAGGTGCCACCACCTACGCTACCAACCATTAGGTTTGGTAGCGTAACAGAAGCGTATAAACCACCTTCTTTATTGACTTCGATACGGGTAATACCAACAGCTGATTCGGCCACACAGGCGGCATCTTGACCGCAAGCGATATAGAAGGCAGCCAACGCATTCGCATAATGGGCGTTAATCCCGATGCTACCACTGAGCGTGCCGCCAACGGTTGTCATACGAGTGAAATCAGCCATTTTCTCTGGGGTAGTGTGAAGCATTTTTTCGACTAAGGCTTTGTCGATATTCACCTCTGCCGTTACTTTTTTGCCACGAACTCCGCGCAATGTTTGGGCTGTCGCTTTTTTATCACCTGAAAGGTTACCATCTAAGAAAGCTTGGTCTGGTTTAATTGGCGTGTGGTGCAGGATATATTCGAATACCGCGTTGGTCGAAATCGTTACCATGTTTTGCCCAGAGGCATCACCTGTAAGGTATTCAAACACAAGGTAAACATGGTTACCCTCGATATTTACGCTGATATCGGTGAGTTTACCGTGGCGAGTTGTTGATTCTGCAATCGCACGAAATTCGTCATATTGGGTAACGACCCAAGCCACAAACTGACCTGCCTCGGCCAAGTTATAAAAGGCAAAGCAAGGTGTGCGGGTGACGCCTTCGTTAAGCAGCATGACACTGGCGCCACCTGCCTTGGTGATTAACTGTGAACCGCGATTATAAGAGGCAACCAAGGCTGCTTCAGTTGTCGCTAGTGGTACGTGATAATCATCGTTTGCAAACAGGCCATTGACTCGTAGCGGGCCTGCAATACCAATAGGCAGTTTTACTGTACCGATGAAATTCTCGATATTTTTGTGGTAACTGTCCATTTGCTGATGAGTATGCTCATCGAGAAGTTGTGCTTTAGCATCTGCGTTATCGAGGAGTTGCCAGCGTTTTTCGACCGCCTTGGGGGTAAGGTAAGGGGTGCGAGGCTGTTTTTTCTCTGGATTGGCATGATTAGGGCCAAGGCGCTGTTGTAGTTCATCAGCAGATAGGTCGGTAACCAGTGACGTCATATAGTCACGGCGATGCAGGTTTAGCTTTGGCATAGCAATACTTCTTAACTTTCGATTCCGTGGATTCTACAGCCCAAATACCAAAAAACTACTCCTGCCAGATGGTAAGTTACTCATTAATACAGAAATCATTCAGGTTCATCATGTTTAGCGAGCGATAAAAATGATGCCATCCCACTGATATCTAAATAACCATCCATTTTTTTATGAGTGCGTAGGTATTGGTACCCCGTAATAATTTTTAACAGTTCGTCTGATTCAGTATTGTTCATTTTTTTATCAGTGACATGCTCATAAGCAGTAAAAAGTGCTGTTTTATCTACTACTTCTGCTTGTCGATAGAGATAACCACAACCTGTAGCGAGCCATTCGAGTGAACAATTTGCCCGCATGGCTATTTGATTTGCTTTGGTCAAACTGGGCTCACTGCCTTTAAGGTATTTCCGGATCAGTGCTTCATTGATATCGACTCGGCGGGCAAAGCCACTAATACTTTCTTCGCCAATTAAGGCTTTGAGGCGGAGAGAAAATGCCATCGTTCGTACTCCAGTTCGAGGATTTCGAGTTATAGCATTGCGTACAGTGAAGAACAAGTTTAGGTGAGGGCGTTTAGAGATTTCATTGAATAGTTGGGGCGATATAGCTTGTGGCGGGTAACGTTTTCTCACCACTCTGTACATTCGTAATATACTATATTCAACAGGTTTATTATGGAGAGCTGCTATGTCGCAAATATTGCGCCTGTCTGCTGTGATGAGAAGTTTCAGAATAGGGTTATCGAAGCGGTTGATATGGAGGGTCTTACTGATCGCTTTACTCAGCACGATTCTAAATGCTGCCCAATTCTATTTCTTCTATGCACAGACATTAGACGTGTTAGCCCAACAGCTATCTTTTCAACTGTTGCCTGATGAATTTAGTGCTGTCGCACAATCTTTACCTTCTATGTATGAGGCGATGAGCAGTTGGCTGCTGCTATTACTGTTGTTGCAGTTGGCTGTGGCGACATGGGCTGGTTGTTGGCTTAGTTACCGTTTGTATGGCCCAGTCGAGCGTATTCGCAATGCGTTGGTCGATATTTCTATGGGTAAGCTGTCGACAATAATACAAACGCGTAAAGGGGATGAACTAGAGGATATCGCAGAAGACATCAACGATAGCTCAGCGCGTATTCAAGTGATGGTAATGAGCATGAAAGAGAATCTTGCAATGCTTGATACCTGCGATTTGCCACCTGAGCGTGCCATTCACCTTGATACGATTCGCAATAATCTTGAATATTTTGAAACCCTAGAACTCGATTATTCTGTGCAGGATGAGAATGAGTCGGTGGTTTAGCATTCACTGCGAAGGCGCATTTTTTATTCCTCTCCTCATATCATTGTTTACGCTTGGTGCCGTAGGTACTACGTACGCAAAGACAACGCATGACCAAATAGGGGAAGGAATACAGCTAATACAACAAGGGCAGCTAAATGAGGCTAAGGCCCAATTAAACTCGACCGCAGAGCCGTATAAGGGGGAGGCGTTATTTTTAGCTGCACGTATTGCTGAATTTGAGCATAACTGGGCGCAGTCAATGGCGTACTATCGACAGTACTTAAGTGGGGATCCCTTTAGTGTGCATCGACTTGAAGCTCGTGCTGCTTTTGCTCTATTGCGTACCTATCATAATGATCCGCTACTTATCGATTATTTCTACCTTATCCAGCTGCGAGATCAGAATGCTTTGGGGCAGATGCAGCAAGCTAGCGCTCGTTTGTATGCAATTAATCCAACCCAACCACTGGCGATCCGTGGGCAATTACTGATGGCGCATAGCTTGCTCGAGCTTGGCCAAGAACCTCAAAAGGCATTGAAATTATATATTAAGATTGCTGATGATACCGTCTCAATGGAGGCTGACTGGTACATACAGGCAATGTTTGGGGCGGTGTTTTCTGCACTAAGAGATCAGCAGAACACAATGGCGAAGAATATGTTTGCCCAATTACAAGCAAAGCTGGATTCAAATTGGTCAAACCGCAATAGTCTTCTTGCTCGTAGCTGGCAACAGCGCATTGATGCGATGGTATTTATGTTTAGTCTGCTGCAAGAAGAAACAAGCCAAACGACTGCGCCTTTTTTATGGGGTGTTGGTGCGCGACTACTGCTTGATAAGCCTGTTGGTAGCGGGCAACACTTCGCACCAATTTGGAAGACCTTATCGGCACATGCACTGGGTGTGCGAAGTGTTACGCTATGGATCACTCAAGATAGTGATTGGCACTGGCTACGTACCGATTTACTGCGTGGTGCTCATGCTAACGGCTATATTCCTATGATCAATTATTGGTTTTTTGGCGATAAGATCAGCCCTGACTACGTACAGGCGAATCGAAAGCGTTACCTCGATGAAATCGAAAACAAACTGATCCCTCTGCTTCGTGACTTACCACAGGCGTATTTGATCCTTGAGCCGGAATTTAATAAACAAGGTATTGAGACCTGGGATGGCTGGGACCCACTAATGTTAGAAGTGATTGCACTGCTGCGCAAACACGTACCACAAGTAAAAATTGGTTTAGGTCTTGGGGATTGGGACCAACCTGGTAGTACACCGAGCTATGCTAGTGCACAAAAGAGTATAGAAGCGAGTGATTTTGTGGCCAGTATGCTGATGCTCGCTAGCTATACTGAACGCGCACATTCAGCACCTGATTGGTCGGCATGGGTACGGGCACTACGCCTTGGTGAGCGTCTGCAAAAGCGCTTTAATAAACCTTGGATGTTGGCGTACTTATCAATTGCCTCTCAGCCAAACTGGGAGGCCCAGCAGGCCAATGAACTCCACAAGCTTCATTTCTATCTCCCAATGCTACGTAAGCTTGGCTTGTTTGCGCTCAATTGGTTTTCCTTCACCGATGAACCTCAACAACAAGGCTGGTTCGCCGATGCAGAGCAGAGTTTTGGTTTACTCGATGCTGACTACCGCCCTAAAGCTGCCTTTGATACGTATAAACAGCTAATTGATAAGCACCGCACTGAAGAAATACAAGCCCCGAATTTAGAGCAGTTTATAGTGACGAATATGGCTGAGCCTCGACTGAAGCCGTTACAAGTGAAAGCAGAGTTTACCCATTGGACCCCCTGGGAACTAACAGTCGCTCAGGGAGAAAATGAATGGGTGCAGCGTGGCGTTGGTGATGCAATACTGCTTCACTGGCACGGGCAGATGCTTCCATCTTGGGCTGATTCTGGGCCTCTATCAGTTACTCTTAAGATAAATGGCAAGGTGGTTAAAAAAACGGACGCCTTTTGGCAAGGTATAGAAAATAACCGCTTTGTTGTAAACGAAGAAGTAACCTTAGATACGTGGCATACATGGCAACGGTCACTTTTACAAAGCATTGATGCAGCTCAACTCGGATTGAGGAACAGTGGTTCTGTGGAGCTTGTATTGACGGGCTTAAGACCCGAACAATTATCTGCATTATATGTTGGTTTGATCGATAGCCATGGATTTTCCCAGACACTTTCTGTTTCCGGTTATGCATATGCAAAAGGGAACGCCATCGCGATTAATATCCCACTTGCAGATTTTGGTCAGAATTGGGTGAAGTTTGAAAATGACACACCCACATGGCGTAATTTACCAAATGGTTCTATAGACCTTGTCTTGCAAAATAGTAGCCTTCAGCCGATCTCATTTAAGGTGAGTGCATTACACAGCCTACTGCCAGAGTAATTGTGAGTAAAATGCTATAGTTCGAACTCCAGTTCGAGGGTTTCGGTTTAGAGCATTGCGCACTGGGAAGAACAAGCCTAGGATGGATACCGATTTTTGAATAAACGGAGTTAAGTCCAGATGGTGGCAAAAGTTGAACTCACCCCTCAAGGGCAGCAGTTTTCTGAGTTAGTTCAGGGATATTGGCGACTTGCCGATTGGCAGATGAGCCCGCAGGAACGATTAACCTTTCTTAAACAGCACATTGAATTAGGTATCTCGACGGTTGATCATGCTGATATCTATGGTGGCTATAGTTGTGAGCAACTTTTCGGTGAAGCACTTGCGCTAGATCCAAGCGTGCGTGACCAGATTGAAATCGTCACCAAGTGTGATATTAATTTGTGCACAGATTTAGTACCAGCACGTAAAATCAATCATTACGATACCAGTAAACAGCATATCACTGAGTCAGTGAATAATTCGTTGTCGCGCTTACAGGTTGAAAATATTGATGTGTTGTTGATTCATCGCCCTGACGTGTTGATGAATGCCGATGAGGTCGCTGAAGCATTTACCGAACTAAAGCTGCAAGGTAAGGTTAATCACTTCGGTGTCTCTAATTTTACGCCGTCACAGTTTGAGTTACTTCAGTCCCGCCTTGATGCACCTTTGGTGACCAATCAAGTTGAGATTAACCCACTGAACTTTGATGTTGCCCATGATGGCACGCTCGATCAACTCCAGATGAAACGTATTAAGCCAATGGCGTGGTCGTGCTTAGCGGGTGGGGATATTTTTTCTGGGCAGTCAGAGCAGCAAGTACGCGTACGCAATGAGTTAGAAGCGATACGTGAAGAAGTTGGTGCTAAAAGTATCGATCAAGTTATCTACGCTTGGGTACGACGTTTACCGTCTAATCCGTTGGCAATTATTGGATCAGGTAAAATCGAACGCGTTCAAGCGGCGATTGAAGCGCTTGATATCACCTTAACTCGCGAGCAGTGGTATCGCGTTTGGGTCGCTTCGAAAGGCTATGGTGTGCCATAGCCGAAAATCGTTACCGAGCTTATTTAAAAAGAGCCTCAGTTTGAGGCTCTTTTGTTTTTGTTAACCGCCATTATTTATAAACAGAGCTTGTAGCTTTTCTTTTGCGCGCACTGCGCAGTCTTTAGGGCATCGTTGTACTTTTCATCATGTGGATAAGCATCGACCAGTTGCTGGAAGGTGTCTACCGCTTGCGTGTTTTGCTTGTTGTTGTAATAAGCCCAACCTTTGATTTCCATTAGGCCTATATCTTTGCCAAAGCGACTTTCGAATTGCTCACTTCGAGCGATGACATATTGGTAGTCTTGCTTTTCATAAGCATTCAAAATCGCTTTTGATTCTCGCTGTTTGGCGTAGAGGCTTTTTTGTGTTGGATCCGACAATTTATGTGCTAAATATTCGGCTTGTTGCTCGAAGCCTGCTTTGTTCAATGCCAGCGTATAACCATACTGGGTCGATTCAAATTGCTTGTGATCAGAAGGCATGCCATCAAGGGCTTCCTCGAATGAACGCTTGGCCGTAAGAGGGCGGTCTAGTTTATACCATTGCCAACCAGCTAAAGCGTGCTGTTCAGGTGTCAGGTTTTGTTGCTCCTGTAAAAGCTTCAAACAGAGCTGCGGTTGAGTTTCACAGGCTTTTGCAAGCTGAGGAGAATCAGAACTTGTATTGAGCTTTTTTAAGCCAGGATAGCGCGCTGACCATAATGACTTAAAGCGATTATATTCGGCAGTTTTATTTAGCCCTTGAAGGCTTAATAATTTACCTTCTATCTGCTTTTGGCTTGGGGTGGAAGTCCAGCCAATTGACTGATCAAACCAAGAATATGCTTGTTCGTAGTTTTTGGCTTTTAAATATTGCCAGCCCAGTAGTTCAGCCCCTTTGGGGTCTTGCACTTGCTGAACGCGTTTGCTTGCGGCTTTGGCGGTTGGGCTACTTGCCCGCTGGCTGCTTAGCTGAGACAGCTGTACTTGGTAGGACAATTTATTATATTCAGCGCTATCAAACCCAGTACTTCTTTTATACCGGGCGAGAATGTCGGTGCCTGCGGATGGTCGTGTCCAGCCCAATAATTTCTGTGTTGTGCTCAAACTAAACTCAGGGCAATTCTGCAAAATAGTATTGAATTTAGCTTTGGATTTTGGACCATAACCTGAGCTAACTTCATGCTGTAAATCAAGCCACATCCACTGGATCCTCTGGCAGTTCATCCACTCGGTATTTGCAGTAAGTAATGCATTTGCAGAGGCACGCTGTTTTTTCTGCACGGCTTGATCTAGCGTATTAAGTGTTGATTGATAATGAATTTCATCGTTTAACGTATCGGATATTTTCTGGTTTTTTGCCGCTTCTTGAGCCGCTTTCCACCCCTTGATCTCAAGAATTTTCCAAATTGGTGTTTCGTCATAATAAGCGTTGTTAGGCGTATTTACCTCAACCGATACTTGGCGATCGAGCAATTGCACATGCGCTTGATTGTAGGCTAGGTTATTAGCAAAAATCGGGCTTGATACAAGGAGTGCAAGATATAACGGTTTCATTGGCAATACCTCTCATGAAAAGCAATATGTGAAAAGATTATTAAGCTGGCAGAGTAGTAGTCATCGCTTGGTTTGGGGTGAGGTAAGGCACTACGATGCTTATATTTCTCTTGGCTAAGCTGCACTAATGTTGCGATAGCATTTGCGCCACTAGGAGCTGAATAGTTAGCCATTTGATTGTTGCTAACGTTAACCCAAGCTCGGTTACTTTGGTTAAGCCAGCTTTGGTAGTGATCGTTAATGGCACTGTTATAGCCTCCCCAGATCAAATACAGCGGGATACGATAACTCGAATAACTGAATTGGGCTGGGAACTGTTGTGCAGGCTGCCAAGTGTCATTTTTGAACTCTAACCAGTCTGAAGGTAGCTTGTAGGGACCAAACTGATTTTTATCGAGTATGTTAATGCCACTTTTAGCCAGTCGAGCCCAGTTGTCATTATATCGAGCAAAATCATTGAAGGCGGGGTAAACCCAGTAAGAAGGATTTACAATAGTTGAATCCGCCTTTTTGAACCCGTATTGGGCTGGCAGTATGGCATATTCACCATCAAGCTGAACGATATGGCTATTCGATAGCGAGTCGATAATGTGTTTGGCCTCTTTGCCGTATTGCTGCTCAGGCCACAATTTCTGAGCTTTTAATAATGCCCAAGCGATGAAAATATCACCATCGCTAGCATTGTTACGATCAGGAATATGAGGTTGCTGAGGCTGCCATTTCCATGAAAATAAACCGTCCTCACTGCGTTGCAAAGTCTGCTTTGTCCAATTCCATAGCGTTTTAAATGAGGCATGATCATTAAAGTAAGCTGCCATTAGCATGCCATAGCCTTGGCTTTCACTATGACTAATACTGTCGCTGCCTGTATCTATTACTCGCCCTTCCGGCAGGACAAATTGTGTTTTATAGAACGACCACAGTGACTGGTCATCCTGAATGTTGCAGCCATGGACTTTTGCTTGCACTGAAGAGTGGCTTAAAAGTGGCAAGGTCATGACCATTATGGGGAGCCATTTCATTGTCTGGCCTCCAAACCACGCTGTGCAAGGATAATAAGTGGAAATAGTAAGGCGAATAAAATAGCAGGAAGTGAATAAGGGTGAGTGATAAAGCCAGCACGAGCTAGTTGGATATCACTCTCATGGTTTGGTACGGCAATTGAGATATCTCCCTGCGCGTGAGTCGCGCGATCTGACAAGTAAATGGCCATATCGCTATTAAGACCTTCCTCGTTTATTGCGCTGAATTCAACTTGACGCCAGCCGACCGCGTTCGTTGATAGTCGGGCAAGGTTTTGGCTACCTGAAGCGGGTTGCCATGTTGATGCATATTGGCTTCGTGGTGCTGTAATCTGATTAGCGACTAATGGTGCAGGCTCAACCATATAGCCAAGTAAGTGATCGCGAAGTTGATCGATCGTACCATCGGTATTTGGCGTATGCGTTGAACGTGGAGTGATGGTATTGCCGACATTAAACACCAATTGCACTGGGCGCTTTGTTGTCGTTGACGTTGTGATCAGCAGCTGATCCATTGGATACCGTGCTTGTAGGCTGATATGGCTTAATAACTGCCACACTGCCGTCAGTTCGCTTGGCCCTTCAAAATTGAGGCTTAGCTGGGTATTTGCACCGTTGTCTGTTGCCGCGAATAGCAGTTGATCGGCATGCAGCTGTTTTTCATTTATCGAGTAATAATTTACCCATGCCCCTAGGTTTAGGGTTGAACCTGAAGCAAGTTCTGCAATAAAGGGCTGATAGGACTGACCTTGCTCAAATTCGCCGAATTGCTCAGGTCCATACAGCTCAACACTGATGGTATTTTGTCCTGCATGGAGTTTTTCCATCGGGAAGGATAAGCGGTAGTGCTGCGAATCACGCCAATAGCTTGAACGTAAAGGCATACTGTTGGCGTATTCGCCGTTAACCCGTAATACCATTGCGGCTTCGCCAGGGGCAACTTTCGGGTGGCTTAGCATTAGGTTGATATGGGCTGTGTCATCTTTATTGACCAGCGTATTTGCTGGCAGTGTAAATGGGATAACAAACGGGGTATCGCCAAACTGTTGCTGTGGCGTTAGCGTTTCTACCGCATATTGTTGGTTACTGGCTAATACTGTTTGCTCTGCTTCCTGATGGTTATTGATTAAGGCATAAGTTTGATTGGGTAGGTGGTTATTTGCGTTTGCAAAATACTGTGCTGCCTGTATTAACTCCTTACTACTACGTCCGGATACAACCAAGATCCACTGCTGGGTTTGTGGTGTGAAGTGAAAACCAAGGTAGGGGCCGTTAATTGCTGCTGTTAGATTACCTGGTAAAATGTCTGACTGTACCAAGGCCTCTGGTAACCCGTAAACGAGGTGCACTTTGCCGTTAAGTGTTACATCTTGAACGTTAGCTTGCGCTTGGTGAAGATGAAACTGGTAAGCATCGGTACCACTACGTAGTGTCCACCCTTGAACAAGTAACCCTGCCACTGAAAGCGCAGTATCGGTATTTTCACCAAGGTAATTATTGAGAACAATTTTCTCTTGATGAAGTTGGCCGCTACGTATTAAGGCCGTTAAACCACTTAAAGATGGTTGTTTTGCCGTAAATTGGTAATCAATTTCAAAGAATGACTGTTCAGTTAGCAATTGGGTGACCGCTTCAGACGCCTCGATACGTTGTTGGTTTAGGCTTAGCGACGGTGGTAGCTGGTGGCGCACTGATAGTGTCATGGTGTTGCCATAACGCTGAAGTAACTCCGGGGTAAGCGTCGCTACAATTTGTTGAGATCCTGTTCTTGGTTGCAACTGGATATTCGCTAAAGGCTTTTCACCAAGGTGAAGCCAAAGGCTTGCCGTATCAATATTGCCTGAATGGGCAAGGCTTAACGTTACCTTTACATCTTTAGCTTGTTGGTTTTCCAGCACCGTCAATGGAAAGCTAATTTTGTCCCATTGCCCACGTAATTTAGCATCCTCTCCATTTGGCAGAATGTAACTTAGAGGTACTTTGGTGATTTCCGCATGGCTGATCCCGGAGAAAACCAGCAGAATTAACATCATGATAAACCGTTTCATTAGCGTACATCCTGTGTTGAACGATGAGTGTGCTCTTTTACTACTGCAGGCTTTGATTGTTGTGCTGTTGAGCTAATCAATGCACAGCTTGATAAGGCCAGTTTAAAGAAGCTGAAAAATGCATTAAGAACGCCTTTTTCTTGTTGCTCCTCAAAAGCGCGTCGTTTTGACCAGAGGTTGCTGTTTGAAAATACCAGTGACGTTAATACTTTCGTTGACTGGATATTGTTATTGACCAACTCGCAACTGATCATCTGCCCTGAAGCAAGACGCTGACTATGATGCACTTTCATCGCAAAGGTATAGGGTTTGAAACGCGCTTTGCTTTCTCCTAATCTCTCTGATCGCTGGACGTAACAGGTTAGGTTAATTACATCATTTTCTGCTAGTGGTGTTTCGAGTGACTGTACGGTAATACGGGCACCATTAACCGAGGCGTCATTAATTACGGCGCTAGTACTCATATTATTCGCAGTTAGGTAAGCGGGTGATTGACACTGCGTACGCGGTTCTGCTCGGCGTTGTCTTCTTTCCGCTGTAGCACCAAGGCACGCTAAACAAAGTACAAGGTTTAGGGTGTTAAAGATTAAAACCACGCTTAGCTGACCTTGCTCGACGGGGTAATTAAATACGCGGTAAATCCCCCATATTTCGGCAATTGTGATAACAAATAGCAGGCTAAATAAAATGGGCGCCAAGGGTGAGAAGTGTGTCTGCTTAGTTGTTTCTCCTTTCGGAGTCACTTTGAAGCTAGGTTTACGTGGGCTGATGATTGCCGATAGGGCTGGCAATAGTAAGTAGAGCGACAAAATCGTTTCATAAAACTCTGAAAATAGCGCGTTACGTGTTTTACCAAAGAGGTATTGGCTAATCGCGATACTGACCAAAAGGTGGGGGACGGCAAAGGCAAGGAAATCACTGCCGTTACCGACGAATATTTGGAGGTCGAAGAGCAAATAGCAAAGTGGTGCGATTAAGTAGATAGTTCGGAAAATTGGGAAGAACCAAAAAAGTGTTGAATTTAGATAGCAAAGCCTTTGCGGAAAGCTTAAACCACGTTTAATCAACGGGTTATTAAGCATGAAAATCTGGATCATTCCTTGTGCCCAGCGTGAACGCTGCGTGACATAATTGCCAAAGGTATCAGGTGATAAACCGGCGATCATCGCAATATTCAAGTAAGCACTGTCCCAGCCTTTAGCATGCATGTTGAGTGCGGTATCGGCATCTTCGGTGATCGTTTTTGTCGAAATGCCACCAACGTCTTCTAGTGCACAGCGGCGGATAACGGCGGCAGATCCACAAAAGAAACTGGCATTCCAAAAATCCATACCTTTAAGAATACGGTTGTAGAACATTTCGTTCTCAGCGGGTACTTTGTCTTGAATACCAAGGTTACGTTCAATAGGGTTTGGTGTGGCAAAAAAGTGCGGTGTTTGCACGAAGCCAAGATTTGGCTGCTGCTGTAACATCCCAACGGTATTGAGTAGGAAATCTTGAGTCGGGACGTGATCGGCATCCAAAATTAAAATAAGTTCGCCATCACTATATTTAAGCGCATTGTTGATGTTTCCCGCTTTTGCTTGTGAATTATCAGCACGAGAAATGTATTTCGCCCCTAGTTTATGGCACAAGGTTTTCAACTCGTTGGTACGAGTTCGGGCATTCTCGGCAAGTTGAATATCTGGGTGATTAAGCTTATCTGCTGTGCCGCCATCATCGAGTAACCACACATTGACATGCCCTGGGTATTTCATTTGCATGGCGGCCGCTAAGGTTGGGCTAACAACTTTTACAGCTTCGTTATAGGTGGGAATAAAGACATCAATGGTTGGAAGAGGTTTGGTGTTGTCAATGGGTACTACTTTGCGTTCACGCTGTTGAACGTTAACAAACATACCAAGTAAATAAATAGTGATGCCATATATTTCGGTGACCAGTAGTGCGATAGCAAAAGGAATATCAAGGTTGCTTTCCCAAGGAAGTGTTTCTGTGTATCGCCACCAGATATAGCGAATGGAAATGAGGGCTCCTGTAAACAGCATTGCCAACTGGAAGAACTTTTTATCTTTCATCAGCATACTTACTGCTACAACGATAAACGCTGAAGCCGTCAACCAAATTTGTGTTTCAATTGTGACTTTGATTGTTGCGAGGCTGATGATTGTGAAGATGAGAATACAGGCTAGAAGCCACTTCATCCATGTGACAGCATGAGAGTTTCTCATTTTAAATATCCTCTAAATAAAAGCTGGGTTTGAATTCATTTAGCCAAGCCATTGTGCTGGGCTTGTTGTCGGGCGTGCAATAATGAACAAACACGGATAGCCAGTGTTTATCCTTGCGAGTATGTTGCTGTGCGTATAGGCAGGCATCACCGTTAGGCATTACTTTTATCCAGCGTTGGTAAGGGCCTACGGCATTATATTGGTGCTCACCGTTATCTGCGGGCACAGAAAATGCGAACATGGTTGGTGGTTGCTTAAGTGGCGTAGCGCCAATGACCTGTACGATCATATTCTCGCCTTTTTGTAAGGTCTTGTTTTCTAATTCAGTCCAGTACCACGTTTCCTGGTTACGGTTTTGTCGATAGCTGGCGATCACTTTCACCCCGTCTGGGTAGATGGGGAGCTGGTAATCGTGAACATTGATTGGATCGTTAAAGCTATGGTTTGTATATTGCGATTGGTTGAGCTGACAGCCAAACAGCCCCAATGTACCAATGGCAATACCGACATAATGTAATGTATTCATTTTGCCTCCTTGATGTCTGAGATCTTATATGCAAGGAAGTTACCACTTGTGAGAGTGTTTTTAAGTGGTTGATAAATATATAAAAGATGCAATTGTTACAATGGCTTTTTTGTAATTTCGTTTGTATTTTGAAAATGGCATAAGTAAAAAATTGCAATTTAGGAGTCGGGTATGGCTCTACGCAATTGCACACTTATTCCCAATTTCGTGCACAGAATTTGCATGATTCAGTTATAGCTTTCTTATTGAGTCAGTCGCGGAGAGAATTAATGCTGTTGTGTAATGATGCATTCAAAGAAGCCAAACGATGTGCCTTCATTCTGTTTACTACCACCGTACTCTATGGTTGTGGCAGTGATTCTGATACAGAAGGAGAAGGTACAGATATCACCCAGAACGATATAGATGGCCAGCTAAGAACTCTAATTACCGATAACCAACTTGATATAAGCCTGTTAGAAAGCCGAAGCCTACCTGTGATTAGTGACCCATTGCCTCAATTGGGCAAAAAATTATTTTTCAGCAAAAGTTTAGGGGGGCAGTTTGATTCTGCCTGTGCAAGTTGCCATCACCCCATGTTGGGTGGGGCTGATAATCTAAGTCTACCAATTGGAATTGAAGCCGATGATCCAACCCTTTTGGGGCTAGGGCGTGAAAACGCCACTGGCGTGCCAGTTATTGGTCGTCATAGCCCAACTGTATTTAATACTGGCCTATGGGATAAAGGGATGTTTTGGGATTCTCGGGTTGAAATTATTGGTGAAACCCTTGGTAATAATGGTGAAGGAAACCAAATAAGCACACCGGACAGTGGTTTTGGCGTGGTAGACAGTAGTGCTGGGGCAAATCTTGCAGAAGCACAAAGCCGATTCCCTGTGACATCAGTTGAAGAAATGAAAGGGGAGGTGTTTGAAGATGGTAGTGAGCATAACGCAATACGCGATCACTTAGCGGCACGGCTAGATGATTATGGTGTCGGCACTGGGGAGTTGAGTTTAAATCAGTGGCTAGCTGACTTTCAGACTGCATTTGATTCTAGTGATGATGCCAGCACACTCATTACTTATGGCAACATTGCTCGCGCACTAGCAGAATATGAGCGCTCAATGTTGTTTATTGATTCCCCATGGCAGAACTATATTGATGGAGATGAAACTGCATTAACCGAGCAACAGAAACGAGGGGCGCTTCTATTTTTCACCACCGCCCAAGATGATGGTGCGGGTTGTTCAGGGTGTCATAGTGGCAGCAAGTTTTCTGATGAGCTGCACCATACTGTAGGTTTTCCACAAATAGGCCCAGGGAAAGGCGATGGCGATTACAGCGATGATGATTTTGGGCGTGAACATGTAAGCGGTGATAGCGATGACCGTTATCGCTTTAGAACGCCGAGCTTATTAAATATAGCGGCGACAGCTCCATACGGGCATACCGGTGCGTACTTATCTTTGGCCGATGTGGTAAGGCATTATATTAATCCGAGAAGAAGTATTGATGACTACTTTACTGAGCAAGCATGGTGTGATTTACCGCAATTCGAAAATGTGAGTAGTTGTACAAGTCTTTATCCTAATGCCCATAATAACACGATACTTGCACTGAATAAGCTTGGCCAAGAGCAGCGTAATGATACGTCGGAGTTACCAAACATCCAGTTGAACGACAACGAAGTGCTCGCAATCGTGGCTTTTCTTGAGTCTTTAACTGATCCATGTGTTGAAGACCGAGTATGTATGGCCGACTGGATTGCTGATGAAGCGACAGATAATCCAGATGGCGAAGTCTTGATTGCTATTGATGCGAACGGTACCGCGCTATAGCATTGTCTGGAAATGATATAAGCTGCCATCGTTGTAGGGTGGAATTTTTTTTTGGACTGACTAGAAATTAAAACAGTCAGTTCCCCTTATATATTTTTAATTCTATCAATATTCAGAATACGCACCCTAACTTGGTTAATTCATATAAAAATGTACTTTGAAATCTTAGATGCTTGGCACATATCCTTACCTGTCATTAATACTAAATGTTTTTTTAACCTAAATTGATGAAAAAATTAACCTTTCTATTTTACTCTTTTCTGGACTATACCAACTAAGAAGTAGTAATTAGAGATGATAAAAAAAACCATTGTTTGCACTGCAATCGCATTAAGCCTTTCTGCATGTAATACCGAGTATCACTATATAAAGGATTCTGATCGCCCCATCTATGATAGCGAGTACGCTTTAGAAGATGTCAGCGATGCGACTTTGTTAGTTGCTGTAGATTTTCAAAATAAAGAGTTTGGTGAAAAAATAAACCCGACTAATACGGGAAGTAAATACCCTGCAAAAATAAGTTACAGTCAAAGTAACTTATTGTCCACAGACCAAGGCGAAGTTATTGAGCTTTCTGAGATGGAGCAAGTACGTATTGATAACCTTAACTTAGTTGAGCAACGAACTGTTTCGTTTTGGATTAAGTTAGATAAGTCTCAAACCGGAGAGTATGCGAATATTTTGGATGGTGGTCACTTTAACGGTCGTTCTAGGGAGCCTTTTTTAACTTTAAACCCTAATGGTGAATTTGAGTTATGGCGAAAATGGCATGGCTCCTCTACTGAAGGTGATGATGAGCCACAAAAGATTCTAACAACTGATGTTATTAGGGAGGATAAGTGGGTTCACGTAGTCTTAACTGGCGACAGAGAGTTTACTAAGATTTATTTAGACGGTGTACTTGCAGCAAGTGGCGACGCGATCAACTCAGCTTCGAATCAATTATCTTTTGGGGCATCACTAACTGGTAACCACGAACAAGTAGCATCTGCAAATATGCAACTGGATAATATCAAAGTATACAGAGGCGTGCTTAAACAGGGGTACATTAATACTCTCTACGGAGAATTTTCTGGTGCTCGTAAAGTAACGTTAGCCCCTGGCTCTCCGACGCCTTCACATACGATTGAAAATGTTGAGTTTGATAATACAACGCTGTCTTGGAAGCTTGGGAGTGAATTTCGCAATAATGAAGTTGAATATACAGTATCAGTTTCTGAAAGTAGAGATATGGATAACGCATTCATTGAGTGGAAAACGCTAGAAAAAAATTACAACATAGGACTTTTACAGCCTAGTACACAGTATTTCTGGCGCGTCGATACTTTTGACGGTAGTACAAGTACTAAGGGACCTGTTTGGAACTTCACTACTACCGAAAAGCGTGACTTAGGCCTACCTGATAAATTAAATGTTATGACTTATAATATTTGGCACGCAGCAGCTGACGCTGACCCTTTAATGGGGCCTGAATATCTATATGAACAAATAATAGAATCTAATACAGATTTATTACTAATGGTCGAATCATACGGATACCAAAAAGAGCTAGCGGATAAGTTAGGTTTCCATATGTTAACCGACTCAGAAAACGGAAACCTTTCAATTCTTAGCCGTTATCCAATAATAAGGTCATTGGGAGATTGTAACTTCAATATCTGTGGTGCTAGGCTTTCTCTTCCTGATAATAAGCAGTTGGATACTTATGCTGTTTGGCTTACATCAAGTAATGATGGTGCAAACATTTCTGCGAATCCGGCATATTCTAACGATGATTTAATTGAAATGGATATGCCCAGAGCAAATACGATGACTGGCTTTTTGGACACCATCTCAACGTTAAGTGATGATAATTTACGTCCTGTAATTATTGCTGGAGACCTTAATACTGCCTCGCACTTAGACTTCACTGAAGAGACAAATTATTACAATCGAGGGCAAGTAAACTGGCCTACAACGCTAGCTTTCGAAAACTATCAATATGTTGATACATTGAGATATGTTCACCCTTCAGCTAAAGAGGTTCCTTGTAAAACTTGGACTCCTGTTTTTAAAGCAAACCCGGGACAAGCTAGAATCGATATGATCTTTGCGAAGGGCGACCAATTAACAGCTGTCGATGCTGGTTGTCTTCTTGATGACTCGCATCCTGTTTTTCATCCAGCCGATCATGGTGCCGCTATCACAACATTTAAAATCAATGAATCGCTTTGGGAGTCAATGCCTTCGTTAGAAGATGATTTTGATAGGGATAACTTAGCCTCTGAAAATTTTAGTTTCTTGGAAATCGAAGGAGATAAGTTATTAACAGACCTTGGGTTCGAAAATGACGGAGCCAACGAAATTTCTAAGTTACTAAGTGGTGGCCTCCTAGAAATGACGAATACGTCAAGCGCGTCACAAAGGTGGCTTCAACATAATGCAATGCCATCAGAAACGAATGGGTGGACTATCGAATTTAGGGTACAAGTTACTGATGAAGGTACTCGCCCGTCGGTTTGGCAATTAATCCCTAGAAGCGAAACTTTTGATGAGCGCTTTTTCATTGGAGCTAACGGAATTGGGTTGGATAGCAATAACGGTGCTTCTATCGAATATCCAGCAGATTTGTCATCGGAGTTCAATGTTGTCAGAATTGCTTTTGATCCATACCTCAAAGCTGCCAGAATGTGGCTAAATGGTGAGATCATAGACAAGAATATAGCTTCAAAAGAAGGATACTTTGATGCTCTTATTATCGGTAATTCAACATCGAATATAGTTGATGGTCAAATCGTTATTGACTACATCAGGGTAGAAGATAAGTATCATGCGCCTTAAATTTTAAAGCTTAGTGCCAGAGTTTCTGGCACTTCTTTTTTTGATGTTAGTCTAGTGGCACCTAGGGGGACAGAGGAATCTACTGAGCTAGAAAACCCTTCTTAGGTTAAATAGGTCATGGTTAACATTACAATAAAGTTTGTAATTAATTGAATAACCAGCACCCATAATTTATCAGCCTACCATCGTTGACGTTTTTGTTATTAACTAAAGCTAGTGACTACCACTTGCCTGTGTTTTCCATTGAAACCCAAGGTTCAGCGGGTGCAAGAGCTTCACCTCTTTGTAATAGTTCAATAGAAATACCATCAGGAGAGCGAACAAAGGCCATATGTCCGTCGCGTGGTGGACGGTTGATAGTGACACCGCTTGCTTGCAGATGGGCACATAGGTCGTAAATGTTATCAACGCGGAAGGCGAGGTGACCAAAGTTACGTCCACCAGTATATTCTTCAGTATCCCAGTTATAGGTTAATTCAATTAATGGTGCACTGTTCGTGCGTGCGTGCGCCTCATCACCAGAAGCGGCAAGGAACACTAAGGTAAAACGTCCTTTTTCGCTCTCTTTACGGCTCGTTTCAACTAATCCTAGCTTGTTGCAGTAAAAGTCGAGTGATGCATCCAGATCGTGCACACGTACCATTGTGTGTAAAAATTCCATTGTTCTTCCTATGTGTTAGTCACTTGGGTTTATTGTTGTGGCGACTATTCTAACAGTAATTCAGCAACGGCATCACCTACGCCTGAAGCGGATTGTGGGTTTTGTCCGGTTACTAAGTTACCGTCAACCACCACATTTTTAGACCATGCTTCGGCCGCAATAAATTGCGCATTTGCCGCTTTTAGTTGGTCTTCCAATAAAAACGGGACAACGCCCGTTAAGCCTATGGCTTCTTCTTCTTGATTGGTAAACCCAGTGACTTTTTTATTGGCTATAAGGTGATCGCCATTGGAATGGCGCATGTTTACTAAAGCGGCAGGACCATGACAAATAGCGGCAACGATACCATTTTTCTGATAAATACTGATCGCTGCACGTTGAACATGTTCATTGTCAGGGAAGTCCCACATGGTGCCGTGGCCACCTGCGAATATAATGGCTTGGTAATCCAAAGGGGTCGTATCTGAAAGCAAAGCGCTGTTTTTTAACTGCTCGACAAGTTCTGGTGTAGCAAGAAAGCGAGCGTTGCTAACGTCTTCCTCGTCCCAGCTTTTAGGATCAACTGGGGCTTCACCGCCCATGATTGAAACTATATCGACAGAGATCCCGCGATCAACCAGTGCGTAGTAAGGATGCGTGAGCTCTGAAAGCCAAAAACCTGTTTGTGTTCCTGTACTTCCCATTGCGGAGTGGCTAGTAAGAACGATGAGTGCCTTTACCATAATGAAACCTTTAAGGTTAGAATTACAGCGAAAGCATAGTATAAGTTATCAAAAAGAGAGCGGTTAACGGTAGGGAAGCTATGCCGATAAAGAACGTCGTTATCGGCATGGGTATGAACAGTTACATTGCCGCCATCATTTTTTGTAGTAGGCGTATCATTTCTTTTTGTTCATTGGCATCAAGCAAACTAAGCATTTCTTTATTTATCGCTGTAGGTATCGGTAACAGCTCATCTTTAAGTGATCGACCTGCATCGGTTAAGTAAATCCGAAAAGAACGGCGACTGTTAGGGTCGTCCTGACGCTCTACTAGTCCCATCTTTTCAAGTTTATCTAGGGTACGGGTGGTCGTAGAGTTTTCTACTTTAGATTTCTGGGAGATCTCGGTTTGAGTCACACCTTCTTCTTCCCACAAGCACATCATGGTTGGCCACAGGGCGATGGTTAATCCGTGCTTTTTTAATTCGGTATCTAACTGCTTTGCTGTGCGGTTAGCGACAACATTTATCATCCATCCGAAGCTGGACTGACGCTCAAATTTTTCACTCATTGTGGTTTAGCCTGTTTGAAATGATTTAAGAGTAGGCAACTATTGTCATTGTAACTGATAGTGAGGCAACAAACAGCATCAATGCTTTACGGTTTGACGCAAATGAAAGCTGCTGAGCTAGCGTGAGTTTCTGCTTCCCGGAAATCATTGCCCAGACTAAGGGCTTTTTCTTTAGCTTGTATAGGATGATGGCTGCGAGATGAAGCAATATCAGTACAGGCATCAAGCGGGCAAGTAGGCCATGAAAAGTGCCAGCAATCATAAATGCGTTATCAGTTAAAACAGTGCTCAGAATAGGCAAGGAGTCAAAGAAACCAGCGAGCATTAACCCTGTTAGGCACTGTATAAGCAGTCCCGTGAGCATTAAAACTACCATCCAGCCACCTGCTGGGTTATGACCAACTGTTGCCGGGTGGCGACCTTTAAAATACTTAACAACGGCTTGTGGCGAATAAATGAATTGTTTGAATCGACTTGTATCGCTACCGATGAGTCCCCAGCCAATACGCCAGGCAATTAAGCAAAATAAGCCAAGTCCTAAGAGCTCATGCGGCCCATTACCAGTGAACCCAGAAAATGTTAATCCGATAAATAATATAGCTTGTAGCCAGTGATATAGGCGTGTTGGAAGATCCCAGATTTTCATGTTGTTTATGCCTCGTTGCTTGTATTCACTTTTAATGCGGGACTAACTTACATCGCAACTATTGCAATTGCAACAGTTGCGATGTAAATTAGTTTCGTCACCTTGTGAGGGTGACATAACTACATAGAGGACATAGAAATGCGAAATGTAAGATTCTTGACAGTAATGACTTTAGTTATAGCTTGCGGTGCAAAAATTACGGCGGCTTCTGCGGATCCAGTTTCAACGGATACTGCAATTGCAGAGCGACAAGCAGCGTTTCGTGCCATTGAACAAGGATCCAAGCAAATAAGTCGTGAGCTTAAAGCGGGTAATGTTGATTGGTCTCTTACATCAGAGATAGCTGGTAACTTAGAAAAAAATGCAACGAATTTAGTACATTTGTTCCCTGAAGGAAGCAGTAAAGGTAGTAAGTCGAAAGAAAAAGTTTGGCAGGATAAAAGTCAGTTTGACCGCATGCTAGATGATATGGCACAAGGGTTTGTGTTACTGAACGAGGCAACGGAAAATCAAGATCCAGTATTAGCTCAGCGTGGACTAAAGCAAGCAGAGTCAACGTGTCGTGCTTGTCACCGTCAATACCGTTCATTGTGGTAAGAACATGAACTTGATTATTTAATCATTTCAATGTTAAGTATTTTGTAAATATCCGTTAGAGTATGGGTACTTATTCTCTTTAGGGTTTCCCCATGCTCAGCAAGTTAAGGTCTGATGAGTGGCGTACGCCACAAAACTTTCTCATTATTATATCGATAATCGTACCGATAGCTTTTTCGAGTTGGCAGGCATTGTTGAATAACTTTGTAATAGAAGAGGCTGCCTTTACAGGAGCCGATATAGGCTTACTACAAAGTGTGAGAGAAATTCCGGGGTTTCTTGCTTTTACTGCGGTGTTTGTTTTGTTGTTTATACACGAACAACGATTCATGTTGTTGTCGCTGGCAATGTTGACTCTTGGTGTTGCGATAACAGGCTTTTTTCCTTCTGTTTCGGGCCTGTTAATGACGACATTATTGATGTCGACAGGGTTCCATTACTTTGAAACGCTGAAACAATCGCTATCTTTACAGTGGCTAAATAAAGATGAAGCCCCTGAAATACTGGGTAAGCTAATCTCTGTTGGTGCATTAGCGTCACTTTGTACCTATGGGGTTATGTGGGTATTGTTAGAGCAGCTTAATCTCGCGTTTAAATGGGTATATTTGATTACAGGCGCTGCCGCGTTTGTGCTTTTGGTGTTTATTGCCTTGGCTTTTCCGCAGTTTAAAAGTGAAACCGTTCAAACAAAGAAGTTAGTTTTAAGAAAGCGTTATTGGCTATATTACGCGCTTACATTTATGAGCGGTGCCCGCCGACAAATATTTGTTGTCTTCGCGGGTTTTTTAATGGTCGAAAAGTTTGGTTATTCAGCGGCTGATATCACGTTACTGTTTTTAATTAACTATCTATTCAATTGGCTTTTTGCCAAAAAAATTGGCCGCTTTATCGGTCGCGTTGGTGAACGAAAAGCACTAACATTTGAGTACATTGGTTTAGTCGGTGTATTTGTTGGCTATGCTTTTGTTGAGCAAGCTGAATATGCAGCGGCACTGTATGTTATCGATCACCTGTTCTTTGCCTTAGCGTTAGCAATGAAAACATACTTACAAAAAATTGCAGATCCTGCAGACATGGCTTCAACAGCAGGGGTGTCATTTACCATTAACCATATCGCTGCAGTTGTGATTCCAGTGACGTTTGGCTTGCTATGGCTGTCTTCTCCTGCAACTGTATTTTTGGTTGGCGCAGCAATGGCTGGTGTATCGCTATTACTGTCATTAAACATTCCAGAGAAACCAGAAGAAGGTAATGAAGTACGCATATTAGCGTGGCGGTAACTTTTGTTGCTACATCATTACATAATCTTTTGTAATCATGCTTGAGCAATGTAATGAAGTTCTGCAAAATAGTCATTATCAATAAGAAAAGGTAAAGAACATGATTTCAAAATGGGCTGTGCGCTTTTTCCAAATGGCCGAATTGGTCGGTTCTTGGAGTAAAGATCCATCCACGCAGGTTGGTGCGGTAATCACCAAAGGTAACCGTATTGTATCTGTCGGTTTTAATGGTTACCCACATGGTATCTCTGATAGCGCTGATATCGATGATCGCGAAATGAAGTTGCTTAAAACGCTTCATGCTGAAGAAAATGCAATTTTGTTTGCTAAGCGTGATCTGGCTGACTGTGATATTTGGGTTACGCATTTTCCGTGTCCTAATTGCGCGGCAAAAATTATTCAAACCGGTATATCAACGGTACATTGCCCAGAACAAACAGAAGACTTTCTATCTCGTTGGGGTGATAAAATTAAAGTGAGCCAAGACATGTTTACTCAGTCAGGGGTAGCAGTGAATTGGTTACCGCTTGATGCTCTTAAAGACAAATAAAGAGCGATTTGATTTTGAAAAGGCTTACCAAAGGTAAGCCTTTTTTAAACTCAGTGGCATAGTTTCTTATTGCAGCTCAAAGCGGTTTGTTAACTGGTCTAGACGTTGTAAGCTATTTTTAAGTAACGTGTTACGGCGAGATAATTGCTGTGAGGCAACGACCAGTTGTTCTGTCGTATATTTTGCGCCATCAGCCGTTTCTCGGTGTTTTTGGCTATTTTCAGCCAATTGATTGATTGTTGTGAATAGGCCTGAAACCGATTGATGCAAGCCTTCACTGCGTTTCGCATAATCAACCGTAATTGTCGACTGTTCAACATTGATTAGCCCTTGCTCCATATGAGTGACGGCGGTAGCTGAACGTTGATGAAGCTCCTTCATTATATCCCCTATGTGATTAGCGGCTTGCGATGTCCGATCTGCCAGGATTCTTACTTCGTCGGCTACGACTGAAAATCCTCTACCATGTTCACCTGCTCTTGCTGCTTCAATGGCTGCATTTAGTGCTAATAAGTTAGTTTGATCAGTAATCGCCGTAATCATAGAGGCAATATCATTGATTTTCGCCATCTCATGGTTAACATCATTTACACTACTTGCCGATGTTTTAACAATAGACTTAATTGAAGCTGCATTTTCTAACGCTTGATGGTATTCAGATTCTGCGCTCTCAACCGCTTGTTGCATGGAGGTATCAATGTCTTGTGCTGAATCACTTGCACCTTCTATTTGGTCTGTTTGATGTTGCGAGAGCGTGAGCATTGCTTCAATGGCGATAGATGTTTCTTGACTGGTACTGGAAAGGGTTTGGCTTCGTCTAAACATGGATTCAGAGACTTGTTTTACTTCTTCTGTGGCAAAGAGTAATTCGGTAACCGTGCCTTCAAGGTTGTCGATAAAGCTGTTGGTCCAGCGACCTAAATCACCACTTTCATCTGGCTTAAAATCTTTCGCATTTAATCGTTGAGTAAGGTTTCCATTACCCTCTGCGAGAACGTGCATGACTTGAGTCATTTCTTTTAGCCCTTGAGCTATAGGGCTAGCTCCAAATTGATGGAATAGTATGCTGCTAAGTATCGCAGTCACGCCAAATGCGAGCAGTTGTAAGGGGAGAGAGAGGTTAAAACCTAAAGTAAGCGCAAAAGGTAAACCCGTCGATAATAATAAGCAGCTGAGGTATTTTTGGGTTAATGAATAGCGTAATGAACGATGGCGATAAACTTCTTCTAGGTCAGATTCACACATCATGCCCCAGCGGTCAGGTGAGCCTGGAAGCGAAAAGGTAACGCCCTTTCCAATTACCGGAATATGGCGATAATCAGAATAACCCGGATAATCAATAAATAGATTACTGCCATTTCTAATCGTTTCTCTAACGCCAGGGTGCAGTTCATTCGTCGCAGGATCCGTAAACATGATTTCAAACTCAGTATGCGCTTTAATACGAACGGTTCCCCATTGTGTTTCTATACCTTGCTTAAGGTTGTCTCCATGAGAAAACGAATTATCTTCAAAGCGTGAGCGAGATAGGGCGACACCGGGTTTAATTGAAGTGTCATGATAGGCATTGACCATGAATAAATAGTTATCACCAGACTCATTGTATATATGGCCAGCTTCTCTTTGAATGATGTCGCCAATAACATCATTTGGCACACGCCCGCATAAACACCCGGTGATGATACTGTTTTCTGTCAGTGGTAAATAAAACATTAAAGTCACTTCATCATGAAATGTTGAGCTTGAAGGGCCAATCTGTAGCGTGGTTTTATCTAGATAAGGCCCGTGTAAATAAGCCTCTTTGAGGCCGTTCTTATGCGCTTTATGGCAAGAAACAGAGTGACCGATTTGTTTAACGTATGAAGAATGAATAATTTCACCGTTGACATTCGTTATAAAGAGTTCAGAAAAATCAGTCCCACGCTTAAGTAATCGGGCTAGTGTATCCTGCCGTGAGTTCTCTGATTTACTCTCTAAATACAAAGCAGCGTCGTTGATGAAACCCCACTGGTTTTGTGCCCAAGTTTTGAGTAAGTTAACGCGTGTGTTGGCGATGCTATCAAATGCCTGAGCTAAATCATCTCGCCTTGAACGGTTAAGTCGCCATGCACGTTGCATCGCGATCTTTCCGGTTTTACCAAACCATGGCAACCATCGTTTTTCCCTATCGGTTAGGTTCATATCAAGTCCTTTTGATTATGATTTTCAACTCATTTTTAATGAGATAAGCAATTTTTAAGCCAGTAATAATTATACGGATATAGCGATAAACGAAGGCGTTGAATTAATTTACGCACCAAAAAGGGGCGCGTGCAGTTTACTTGCACCAATCTGGGCAACTGAAACTCAGTAAGGAAAATGGACAAAGATGTTGTCCAATAAACGTAAGGATTTACAGAGCTATTTGCTTTGTAATGGAGTACTTTTGCATTGATTTACACCAGTAGACATTAACTTTCATTCAGGTTGTTACTATTTATTCCATAGATTGAAGGGCACTTATAACCGTTCAGCGTATTTATAAAGCGGCTTTTTAATGACAACCAATTGTTTAGTGGGGGCGAAGACAACAGCCCTTACATCAACAGAATTAGAATGAGACTTATAATGAAAAAATCAGCAATCGTACATATTGGTTTACTACTTCTTACGACATCAGCAGTGGCTAATGACGAGATGGATTTTCACCTTTCTACGGCTGGCGATAAGTCAGTAGTATCTTCACATGTTCTCACTCAAACCAATAATACTGAGATGAGTGTGCTTGATATGCAGCTTAAAACATCTGGTGATAAATCGATGGTCGCAGGGCATCAAATTAATAGTAAGACCAATGATAACAGCGAATCTGTTTTTGAATATCACTATAAAACAGCGAATTAAGCATCGAAAAACGAACACTAGGAGGTCGTCCATCATGGGGGACCTTTATTTTTGTTGGCAGCAGGAATAATCAGAGTCACCCACATATCCCTTCTTTTTTATTAAGTTAAGCTCTTCAATTATATTTAATTTTCTTAATTCAATGTGAATATGCTTCATGCGAGTCTGTGAAGTGTAAAAAGTGACTTAATTGAACCGACCCTCAATAACACTATTAAAGTAGTAAGTATTCGAATTCGACGGAGCTACTTGAATGTACTTATGATCATTCGAGAGGCAGATCACAAAAAGATAAAAGTTACCCTCAAAATCGTGAACTTCTAATCTTATTGTATTACAATAGGCTCAATTGGTGAGTTTAATCCGTTTAACCGACTTATATAGAGAGTTCGTATGAGCAACGACAAAGCGCTTGATGCTATCAGAAAGATGAAGCTCGAAAATGATACATCAGCGGGTAACTTAGTTGACCTGCTACCTATTGAAGTTCAAAAAAGAGACTTCGATCTTTCTTTCTTAGACAACCTTTCTGAAGCACGTCCACGTCTTCTTGTTCAAGGTAAAGATCTAGTAGAATTCCGTACAAAAGTTCAGGCAGATGAATCTCATTGCATGTTCGATGACTTCTTCAACAAATCAACGGCTAAGTTCTTAGAAACGGCACCGTTCGATGAGCCACAAGCTTACCCTGAAGAAACCGTTGGTAAAGCGTCACTTTGGCGTCCTTACTGGCGTCAAATGTACGTTGATTGCCAAATGGCACTTAACGCTACACGTAACCTGGCTATCGCGGGTATCGTAAAAGAAGACAAAGAACTTATCGCTAAAGCGAAAGCTTGGACGCTACAACTAGCGACCTACGATCCAGATGGCGTAACGTCTCGTGGTTACAACGATGAAGCAGCATTCCGCGTAATCGCAGCGATGGCTTGGGGTTATGATTGGCTACACGCTGATTTTACTGAAGAAGAGCGCTCGATCGTACGTGAAGCGCTTGTTGTTCGTCTAGACGAAATCATGCACCACCTGAAAGTAACGGTTGATCTATTGAACAACCCACTAAACAGTCATGGTGTACGTTCAATTTCTTCTGCAATTATCCCAACGTGTATCGCGCTTTATCACGATCACCCGAAAGCGGGTGAGTACATTGCGTACGCACTAGAGTATTACGCAGTACATTACCCACCATGGGGCGGTGTAGATGGTGGTTGGGCTGAAGGTCCTGATTACTGGAATACACAAACTGCATTCCTAGGCGAAGCGTTCGATCTGCTTAAAGCTTACACTGGTGTAGACATGTTCAATAAAACATTCTACGAAAACACTGGTGATTTCCCTCTTTACTGTATGCCTGTTCACTCTAAGCGCGCGAGCTTCTGTGACCAATCTTCTATCGGTGATTTCCCGGGTCTAAAACTGGCTTACAATATCAAACACTACGCGGGTGTTAACCAAAAGCCTGAGTATGTTTGGTACTACAACCAACTTAAAGGTCGTGATACTGAAGCGCACACTAAATTCTACAACTTCGGTTGGTGGGATTTTGGTTACGACGATCTTCGCTTTAACATCCTTTGGGATGCACCAGAAGAGAAAGCACCGTCAAACGATCCGCTGCTAAAAGTCTTCCCAATCACTGGTTGGGCAGCGTTCCACAACAAGATGACTGAACGTGATGAGCACATTCATATGGTCTTCAAGTGTAGCCCGTTTGGCTCTATCAGCCATTCGCACGCTGACCAAAATGCGTTCACATTGCACGCATTCGGTGAAACGCTAGCATCAGTCACTGGTTACTACGGTGGTTTCGGTGTAGATATGCACACGAAGTGGCGTCGTCACACGTTCTCTAAAAACCTACCGCTATTCGGTGGTAAAGGTCAGTACGGCGAAAACAAGAACACCAAATTCGAAGGTCACCAAGATAGCTACTGTATCGAAGCTGGCGGTAACATCTCTGACTACGACACAGAATCTGATGTGAAAATGGTTGAAGGTGATGCAACATCTTCATACAAGTTCTTTGTTCCTGAACTAGAAGAGTACAAACGTAAAATCTGGTTCGTGAAAGGTAAAGTGTTCGTGATGCAAGACAAGGCGACTCTTTCTGAAGAGAAAGACATGACTTGGCTAATGCACACGACTTTCGCTAACGAAGTAGCTGAGAAATCATTCGCTATCCGTGGTGATATCGCGCACTTAGACGTGAACTTTATCAACGAAGCTTCAGACAACATTCATTCTGTTAAGAACGTTGAAGGCTTCGGTGACGTTGACGAGTACGAGTTCAAAGACTTAGATATTCACCGTCATGTTGAAGTGGAATTCAAGGCTGCCAAAGAGCACAACATCCTGACGCTTCTTGTTCCTAATAAGAACAGCGGTGAGCAAGTTGACGTGTCGTACAAGGTTGAAGGCAACACGCTTCTTCTTACTGTTGACGGCGAAACGGTAACGATCGCTCTGTAATCACATTGATCGGTTAGTAAACCTTCTATTGGTTAAAAAGATTGCTCTAGGTGATTTGACCTAGAGCCCTTGTATGGCCATTTACTACTCGTAAGAGCAAACACACTTAGCGAAGTGATGAAGTTCCCCATCTATATTTAATAGGTAGTTATACTGTTTTAGTTACTGTTTATGGATGTTCCTTGGGCCTTCTTTCAAATTGCATATTAATTAATTCAGATCTAGTGATATTTTAAGTCATTCTGCAATTGCAAAAATGAGAACAAACATATATCATCAGAACATATAATCATACAATAGTATTTTAGGAGTTAAACATGACAAAGCCTATCATCGGTTTTATTGGCCTTGGTCTTATGGGCGGCAACATGGTTGAGAACCTACAAACACGTGGCTACCAAGTAAACGTTATGGATCTTAACCAAGATGCAGTTGATGCTGTACTTGCTCGTGGTAACGCAACTCAATTCACTTCTGCAAAAGAATTAGCTGCGGCTTCTGATGTTGTTGAGTTTTGCCTTACAACTTCAGCTGTTGTTGAAAAGATTGTTTACGGCGAAGACGGTGTTCTAGCGGGTATTAAAGAAGGTTCTACTTTAATTGACTTCGGTACATCTATCCCTGCTTCTACTATCAAAATCGGTGCTGCTCTAGCTGAGAAAGGCGCTGGTATGATCGATGCTCCTCTAGGTCGTACACCTGCACACGCTAAAGATGGTCTTCTAAACATCATGGCTGCTGGTGACGAAGCTACTTTCGCGAAAGTTAAACCTCTACTAGAAGATCAAGGCGAAAACGTATTCTTCCTAGGTAAACTAGGTTCAGGTCACGTTACTAAGCTTGTTAACAACTTCATGGGTATGACGACTGTTGCTACTATGTCTCAAGCTTTTGCTGTTGCTAAGCTTGCAGGTGTTGACGGTCAACAACTGTTTGACATCATGTCAGCGGGTCCTTCTAACTCTCCGTTCATGCAGTTCTGTAAGTTCTACGCAGTAGACGGCGAAGAGAAATTAGGTTTCTCTGTTGCTAACGCAAACAAAGACCTTGGTTACTTCCTAGAGCTAGTTAAAGACTTAGGTACTGAGTCTCTAATCGCTGAAGGTACTTCTAAGAGCCTACAAGCTGCAGTTGATGCAGGCCTAGGCCAAAACGATGTACCAGTAATCTTCGACTACTTCACTAAACTAGAGAAGTAATTCGATAAAACCTTGCTATGGTGTTTAGCTGGTAATACAGTGACGCTGTAGTGAGGTTTATCCTTGCAATATTAATGCTTTAGTCAATGAATTTTTCTATCATTACTTTCCTAAATTTCCTCCCTTGTATTTACCGTTTCTTTGTTTGAGTATCTAACGGTATTTTCTAATCGAACAAATTTTTAGCCAAAGTTAACATACCGTTATTATTTAATTTAACTAGAGTATCCTCGCGCAACCAATAATAAAAACGTAAGATTATGAAGATCGCTGATGACGACCTTTTTAATGTTGGATGCAGTAGTTAGTGTGTAATTGTATTATTATAGGAATGATAAAGTGTTCTGTTGAGACTGCTTTCATAACTATTTATTTGGATGTCAATTCTATGCCCCAAGCCCTGTTGCCCAATATCGTTGATTTTATTGCTCACGTTGATCCTTTTGATAAGTTGCCTTCTGATTGTCAGCGCCAAATAGCGGCCTCTATTAAAATCACCTATATGGCACAGGGTGAACGTATTCATTTTAGTACCGAACAAGAAGAGTCGTACTTGTATCTGATCCGAACGGGTTCGATGGAGCAGCGCAAGACAAATGGGGTACTACGTGCAAAATTAGGCGAAGAAGATATTTTTGGTTTCAGCTTTCTCAAAACAGAAGAGGGCACAAACAGTCAAGATGAAATGGCTTATGTAGCAACAGCAATGGAAAATACCTTGCTGTACCTCGTGCCACATCACAAGCTAAAAATCATTTTGGAATCTTACCCTGAGTATGCTCAACACTTTGCCGCTCAAGCACAAGTCAGAATTCAGTCAGCACTGAGTGTTGTGTGGTCTGATGATGAAAAAGGTTTATTTTTCAAGAAAGTATCAGAAGTTGCTAGCGGTAAGGTTGCAGTAGTCTCTGCTGATATGACGATTCAAAAAGTGGCTTATGCCATGACGGTTGAAGAGCGCTCTTCAATGGCTGTTGTTACCGAACAAGGTAAGATTACTGGCGTGATTACTGATCGTGATCTTGCCAAGCGTGTTCTCGCGCTTGGTATGAATACCGATAAACCGATTCGTGATGTGATGACCTTGAACCCCATGCTTATTGCACCAGATGATTTGGTCATGAAAGCGGCATCAAAGATGATGCGACATAATGTTCGTAGTTTACCCGTGGTGAAAGATGATCAAGTTGTCGGCTTGTTAACAACAACACACCTTGTGCAAGAACATAGAGTTCAGGCAATCTTTTTGATCGAAAAAATCAAATATACAAACTCGTTGGATGGATTAGCAGAGCTAACACCAGAGCGGCAGGGTATCTTTGAAGCCCTCGTAGAAGGGAACGTTGGTTCAGATATTATTGGTCAAGTCATGTCGATGATTATGGATGCGTTTAATCGTAGAATCCTTCAGCTAGTGGAAGCTCGACTTGGTGAAGCCCCTTGTGAGTATGCATGGGTCGTTGCGGGCTCACATGCGCGAAATGAAATACATCAGTTATCAGATCAAGACAATGCGATTATTTTATCGGATGACGTAACCGATGAAGACCGGATGTATTTCCAGTTATTAGCGATGGATGTGTGTAAATGGATGGATGCCTGTGGCTATAGCTTGTGTAGTGGTAACTATATGGCCTCAGTAAGGAAATGGTGTCAGCCATTATCGGTATGGAAAGAATACTACCGTAAATGGGCTTCAAATCCTGAATATGAGCGCTTGCTGAATATTAGTGTATTCCTTGAGGTACGATCAATTTATGGCGCACATGCGCTGTCAGAGCAACTTCAAGAACACCTTCATCAAGTGCTAGGTGAGAACCGTTCATTCTTAACTATTCTAGTGAATGATGCGACTTCAACTAACCCTCCGTTGGGGATCTTTAATAAATTTGTACTTGAGAAAAACGGTGCACACACGAATACGCTAAATATAAAAAAATATGCACTTAACTTAATTGTCGATCTCGCGAGGATTTATAGTTTGTCTGTAGGGGGCTCGTTAACTGGGACTGAAGAACGGTTCCGTTATGCCTATGAAAAGGGGGAATTAAGTGAAGATAGTTTCAAGGACATTATTGGCGCCTATCGATTCATTACCCGTGTCCGTTATGCCCATCAGTTAGATGCAATGAAAAAGGGGGAAACGCCGAATAACCATATTTCCCCAGATATGTTTGGCAACTTTGAACGAAAACATCTCAAGGATGCCTTTAGGATAGTTTCTGAACTGCAAGAAGCTGTAAAGCTGCGTTATGGCAAGTTTTAACCTTTTGTAAAAGTAAGGAAACTGATTCATGAAAAGTATGTTTTCAATGTTTAAGCCACTTAATCGTTTAGAGAAAGCGAGAGTTAAATGGCTAGGGCAGCAAAGGGTAGGCGAATTACCTCCAGTCATTGAATCCTTAGCGAATACTCGTTGGGTAGATAATGATCTTAGTTTAAACGACGTAGATTTTCTTGTGCTTGATTTTGAAACGACAGGACTGTCTCCGAATAACGATCAAATTTTAAGCATTGGTTATGTAGAGCTCAGCCTCGGTGCTCTCAGCTTAGAAACAAGCCATGAGACCTACATAAAAGACAGTAGTGGGATAAATGCCACAACAGCGATAATCAATCACATTACACCGGAAATGCTCAAACAAGGGCAAAGCCTAGATACGGCGATGGAAGCCTTGTTTGAACGGATGCAGGGTAAGGTTGTGTTAGTGCATGGTTTGACCGTTGAGAAGTTCTTTATTGAAAATTATGTCAAGACACGTTACGGCATCACTTTTCCACCCGTTTTGTGGTTAGATACCTTGTTGCTAGAAAAGTCGATGGCGATTTATATGCATAATAAAGAAGAAGTTGACTACCGCCTGTCTTCTATACGTGAGCGTTATGGGTTACCGCAATACCCGTGTCACGGCGCTTTAATTGATGCAGTGGCAACAGGGGAGTTGTTTTTAGCTATGGTGAAGAAAATGTTTGGTACGGAAGAGCCAAAACTTAGCCAAGTTTATGATGTAAAACACTTTGACCTTACGCTGAGCAGCTAGAGACACCTTCGTCTCGATCCTAACAATGAGAAGATGCATTACACTTAAGACAAATAGTCCTGCCACTGCTCTATAGCAATATACCGTTGTTATGGCTTGTTGATTGATGGCTAAGTGAGTTTGTCTTATGCGATGCTGCTTTTTAATTGCCTTTCTTTGTTTCTTCACTGTTGGTTGCGCTTCTACTCCGACAGCGACATCTGTTCAGCATACTCCTGCAAGTATTGAACAAGAGCATATTCGTGTTCAATATATGGAGTTGTATCGAACGATGGATAGGATGCCAGAGCCAGTGCCAATTATTATTTTAAGACCGGTTCATTCGCCAACGACATGAAAAAAAGATAAAAAAAGTCCCAGTTCAAGGCTGGGACAAAAAATTGTTAATGTAGAAAAGTACGTTGTCTATTTAACGAGGTTAATCAACTCAGTACAAAAATGATCGACTAAATCAGGAAAACAATAACTGGGGGTGTTATTGAACTTTTGAAACTGCATCACGAACAAGCTTACCCAGTTCGTCCCACTTACCTTCGTCGATAAGGTTAGTTGGAACCATCCAAGTACCGCCACACGCAAGTACAGAAGGGATAGATAGGTATTCATCTACATTCTTCAAGCTTACGCCACCAGTAGGCATGAATTTAACAGGGTAAACGGCTGTTAGTGCTTTAAGCATGCCAGTACCACCAGAAGGCTCAGCTGGGAAGAACTTCAACGTGCGAAGACCCATTTCCATTGCTTGCTCAACTAGGCTTGGGTTGTTAACACCTGGTACGATAGTAACACCTTTGTCGATACAGTATTGAACAGTACGTGGGTTAAAACCTGGGCTTACGATGAAATCAACACCCGCTTCGATAGATGCGTCAACTTGCTCGTTAGTCAGTACGGTACCTGAACCGATTAGCATCTCAGGGAACTCTTTACGCATGATGCGAATCGCTTCGATTGCACATTCTGTACGTAGTGTGATTTCAGCACAAGGCATGCCATTTTCAACTAACGCTCGGCCTAGAGGAATTGCGTCTTCAGCATTGTTAAGTGCAATAACTGGAATAACTTTTAGTGCGGCAAGTTGGTCGTTTAGATTACTCATAATAGTTCCTGAATATTGGTCAGAATATCGATTAAGCGAAAATGTTTGGCATTGCATCAGCGGGAATTACAGCACCTTGGTACTGAATAACCGTTGAAGCGACTTGATGTCCAGCATGCGCAGCTTCGGTCGCTGATCCACCAGTAAAGCGCTTGGCTAAATAGCCGCCGCTGAAAGAATCACCAGCTGCTGTTGTATCAACAACAGATTTAGCAACTAAAGCTGGTACAAACGTGTGTGAATCTTGTTCAACAACAAGGCAGGCATCTTTACCACGTTTGATCGCAATTTCTTTTACGCCAGCAGCTTGTGTGCGAGCGATACAATCTTCAACTGTTTCATCACCATATAACATTTGCTCATCGTCAAATGTTAAAAGGGCAATGTCAGTTAATGACAGAATGCGTAAGTAAGCCGCTTTTGCGTCTTCTTTATCTTGCCATAACTTTGGACGGTAGTTGTTATCAAACAACACCTTACCGCCTTTAGCACTGAATGCTTCTAAGAAAGTGAACAGTTGGTCACGACTTTCTTTTGTTAAGATAGCAAGGCTGATACCACTTAAGTACACAGCATCAAAATCCATTAATTCGCTAAGAAGCGCTTGGCTTTGAGGCTGCTCTAACAGGTATTTTGCTGCAGCATCATTTCGCCAGTAATGGAAGCTACGCTCACCAGTTTCATCGGTTTCGATGTAGTACAAGCCAGGGTGCTTGTCTGCAAGACGGATAATCTTGCTAGTGTCAATGCTTTCTGCATTCCATGCAGTCATCATCTCTTCACTGAAATTGTCAGTACCTAGCGCAGTGACGTACGTCGTCTGGATATCCTTGTCCTTGGTCAGGCGAGACAAGTAAACAGCAGTATTTAGTGTGTCACCACCAAAAGCACGGTTAAGCTGAGAGTGTTTCTCTTGCAGCTCGATCATGCACTCACCAATAATGGCAATTTTAAACGCGGCCATATTAACTCCGGGAAAGGTGATGGGAAGGTTATTGGGGAACAGCCTTCCCATCAGGGTAAACAGGGTAATTACTTCAAGAAGTCCTGACGAACAGGAGAGAATGCATCAAGAAGGATGCTATCTTGCTCAAGTGCAACAGCACCGTGTACAGCAAGCTTTTTCGCGATATAAGCATCACCTTTCTTCAGTATACGCTTCTCACCGTCGATTTCTGCTTCGAAACTACCTTCAACAACATAGCCAATTTGGTCATGAATATCATGAGCATGGGGGTGACCAATAGCGCCTTTATCAAAGTTTAGGTGTACTAGCATTAGCTCTTCAGTGTGACCAACGATTTTACGCTTAATACCGTCGCCTAGGTCTTCCCATGGTGTGTTGTTGATATCGAAAAACATTGTGTGACTCTCCAAAAAAACATTAAGTATTAAAATATTACAAATATAAGTAGGGTACAAAGGGTCATTCCCTTTGTTGTTATTAGGATTAAATGGTGCTTAGCTCGGCAGCCGCCTCAGGCTTTTTTCTTGAAGCATTCACAAGCAAGATGCCTACTGTTAGCACGATAGATCCACACAAAATAAACAGTAATCGGCCTGATGGTTCATTTGGAATCAGAGCCATTGCTAGAATACCAAAGCCTGCAGTCGTAATTAGATTACCAAGCATTGAACGCTGTTTAGTATCCAGTGATTGCTGGTCTTCGCCACTAGCAACCAGTGGGGTATTCCAGTTTTCGAATAGCTTATTAACTTCAGCTTCACGCTCAGCCGTTCGGCCTTTGTAGAGCAGAGTTGTTAGGATGAAGAAGCCACCTGTAATGGCAACGTGTGCTGCTAAGCTTAAGCCGACAACTAAATCACTCCATTCGCGACCTGTTAGGGGCTGCTCAAGGCCAAACAGAGCTTCGATATGGTGTGCTTTTAGCATGATACCGAATACGTAAGAGACCAAACCACCAACGATGAGTGTCGACCAACCCGCCCAGTCAGGGGTTTTACGAATCCACATACCGAGTAGTACAGGGATAAGCATTGGGAAGCCAATTAATGCACCAATGTTTAGTACGATATCAAACAAGCTCAAGTGACGTAGTGAGTTAATATACAAACCAATCGAGATGATAATGAAGCCCATCAAGATAGTGGTTAATTTACTTACTAGTACTAGCTCTTTCTGTGTCGCGTTCTGACGGAAAATTGGTTGGTAGAAGTTACAAACAAAAATACCGGCATTACGGTTCAAGCCTGAATCCATTGAAGACATGGTTGCAGCGAACATCGCAGACATTAGTAGACCAACCATACCCGCTGGCATAACGTTCTGAACGAATGCTAGGTAAGCAGCATCACCGGCTTTGTCACCCATTGATGCGTACTGTGCTGCAAAATCAGGCATGAATGCACTAACATACCAAGGTGGTAGGAACCAAATAATTGGGCCAACAACCATTAGGATACAAGCAAGACCTGCCGCTTTACGTGCGTTCTCACTGTCTTTAGCTGCAAGATAACGGTAAGCATTGATACTGTTGTTCATTACACCAAATTGTTTGATGAAGATGAAAACAACCCAAAGAATGAAAATACTAATGTAATTCATGTTGTTACCAACCAAGAAATCACCTTGGAAGTTATCAACAATGTTAGTAATACCACCACCGTGGAAGTAGGCAGCAATTGCACAAGTAATGGTTACAGCCATAATTACCAACATCTGCATGAAGTCAGATGCGATAACAGCCCATGAACCACCTGTTACAGCCATGCCCATCAGTACGATGCCAGTAAAGATAATCGTTGTTTCCATTGGAATGTTGAAAACAGCAGCTACAAAAATAGCCAGACCGTTCAACCAAACACCCGCCGAAATCAAGCTATCAGGCATACTTGCCCAAGTGAACCATTGCTCAGTGGTTTTACCAAAACGCATACGAATAGCATCAATTGCTGTTACTACACGTAATTGTCGGAATTTCGGTGCAAAATACAGATAGTTAAGTAAATAACCAAATGCGTTCGCTAAGAACAAGATGACGACTGCAAATCCATCTGTAAATGCTTTCCCTGCTGCACCAGTAAACGTCCATGCTGAAAATTGCGTCATAAATGCAGTGGCACCAACCATCCACCACAGCATCTTACCGCCCCCCCTAAAGTAATCACTGGTATTGGTGGTAAATTTTCTAAACATCCAACCAATTGCGATTAGAAATAGGAAATAGGCCAGTACTACAAAAGTATCAATGGTCATTTTTTTTTCAGCCTTAAGTTATCGAACTGGGCGTATTTTATGCCTCGAAAAGTTATATTGTAATACAAGGCTTCTTGTTTCGTGATGGTCGTCATGTTTATTTTTCTATATCTTCGTGCTTCACAGATGCTGGTTGTTGTTTAAGGTGTTGATTTTAAAAAAATAAGTTGTTCTGTTTCTTGTGGTTGTTATTCGACTTTAAATTTGTGACTTATGTCTTGTTTTATCGATATGAAGATGAAGTCTTTATGTATTTGTATTATTTTATATCAATCGATGAGGTCGGTAGTATCTCTAACCTGAGGTCAATATGAACACAACAACACAGCCAGTTTTATTTACTCATGACGAACTAACTGATTTACAAAAAGAAATTGGTAGTTCGTCATTGATAGGGAAAACTATCGCGAAGCTACAGGCAGAACTTGATGCTTATATGCTAATGCCGATAGATGTCCCTGGGCACGGTGAAGCTGGAGGTTATGAGCACAATAAACATAAGCAAAATTACCAATACATAAACTTAGCTGGTCGTTTGTTCTTGATCACCGAAGATGAGAAATATGCAAAGTTTGCGGCTTCTCTTCTTACAGAGTACGCAGACAAGTATCTGAAGTTTGGTTTCCATATTCAGCGTAATACCAATCCACCAGGTCGTATTTTTCACCAGCTTCTGAATGAACATATGTGGCTCATGTATGCAAGTTTAGGTTATTCCTGTATTAGCGATTGGCTATCTGAGACAGAACGTCGTCACATTATCGATAATTTATTTAAACCGATGCTTGAAATGTCGACAGTTAAATATGACCACGACTTTGACCGTATCCATAATCATGGTATTTGGGCTGTGGCTGCTGTTGGTATTTGCGCCATAGCAATTGGTGAACGTAAGTACCTTGATATGTCAGTATTTGGGTTAAATGGTGATGGTGAGTCTCGTGGCTTTTTAGCTCAAATATCACAGCTATTTTCGCCTTCTGGCTACTATATAGAAGGGCCTTATTACCACCGTTTTGCTATTCGTCCATTAGCGGTTTTTGCTGAAGTACTTCACCGCCACATGCCAGAGTTAGATATTTATAACTATAAAGGGCAGGTCATTAAGCAAACAACTCAAGCTTTGCTGTCAACAGCGTACCCAAATGGCCAGTTTCCAGCGCTTAATGATTCATCGCACACTATGGGTATAACCGATATGGGTGTGGTGGTTGCTGCAAGCATGTACTTTAAGCGCTACGGTTTCGATAAAAACGTGCTTGGTATGGCTGATATTCAGCAACAAGTATGGTTGAACGCCTGTGGTCTTGAGTTATCTCGCTCTCACCAAGCTGAAGAAAATGTAGAGCTTCCATTTTGGCCGAGTGTTGAATTGAATGAAGGTGCTCAAGGGGACTGCGGTGCTCAAGGCTTTTTACGAATGCAAGGTAAAGACAAAGACATAAGCCAGCTGGTGATGAACTATGGCCAGCATGGGATGGGGCATGGCCACTTTGATACTTTGGGTATTACGTTTTTTAACCGTGGCCAAGAAGTACTACGCGAGTATGGCTTTGCTCGATGGGTAAATATAGAACCTAAATTTGGCGGCCGTTACCTTGATGAAAACAAGACCTACGCACGCCAAACTATCAACCACAACGCAGTTACGGTTGACGAGCAATGCCAGAATAATTTTGAGGTGGATCGTGCTGATAGTGCACACGGGGCGCCACATTTCTTTATTGGCGAAGGTGTAGAACTACAGGCGATGAGTGCGTTTGCTAATGATCATTACCCTGATACGGATATGCAGCGTACTGTGATGATGCTAAAAACTGACTCACTAGAAAACCCATTGCTTATCGATCTTTATCGCTTAACCAGCGATAAAGCACATCAATATGATTATTCGCACCAGTACCAAGGTCAGATCATACGTACCAATTTTGACTATAAAACGAATACTGAGCTGCATCCACTTGGCGATAATTACGGTTACCAGCACCTATGGAACCTTGCTCGCGGCGAAATACAAGATAGTGCACTGATTAGCTGGCTACAGGGTAACAGCTACTACACATGGCTTGGTACAAGCGCAACTACCGACAGCGAAGTGATTTTTACTCAAACGGGTGCAAATGATCCGCAATTCAATTTACGCCATGAAACAAGTTTTCTTATGCGTACAACAGGCAAAGACATACTTTTTGCTTCTGCATTAGAAACGCATGGCTATTTCAACGAAGCCGTTGAAGCGTCAGTAGATGCTCGCGGTAAGCTTCATAACATTGAAGTGATTGGTCACAACGAGATTGGTTCAGTGGTTCAGATTACTGGCGAAAGTATTTGTTTGACAGTGATGGTCAGCAATTTACCGGATGTTACAGAGACGACTGAACACCAAATTGAAATTAACCACATAACTTATAGCTGGAAAGGATTCCTCGCTGTTAAGCAGGAGACGAAATAATGACATACCAACCTCTATTAATTAGCTTTGATGAAGCTGCGATTCTTCGTGAAGATCTTGGTAAAGATACACTAATGGGCAAAGCACTTGCTCGTGATATTGAATTATTAGAAACGTACATGGCAACAGCTGGTATTGAAGTACCTGGACATGGTGAAGGTGGAGGCTATGAGCATAATCGCCATAAGCAAAACTATATTCACATGGACATTGCTGGTCGTTTATTTTTGATCACAGAAAACCAAGCGTACCGTGATTATATTCGTAACATGCTAGTTGCGTACGCTGAAGTGTACCCAAAACTTGAGTTGAACGTTAGCCTTGATAGTAACCACCCAGGCCGTATCTTTCACCAAACACTGAATGAAAACATGTGGATGCTATATTCATCATGTGCATACAGCTGTATTCATCACACACTATCTGACGATGAGCGTCGCTTGATCGAAAATGATCTGTTCCAGATCATGGCTGATATGTTTGTAGACACTTACGCCCACGATTTCGATATCATTCACAACCATGGTTTATGGGCTGTCGCTGGTGTGGGTATCTGTGGCTATGCAATTCAAAACCAAGACATCGTCGATAAAGCACTTTATGGTTTGAAAGGCGATAGCGTAAGCGGTGGCTTCCTAGCTCAGCTTTCTCAGCTGTTCTCGCCAGATGGCTACTACATGGAAGGCCCTTATTACCACCGTTTCTCTTTACGCCCAATTCAATTGTTCGCCGAGACAATTGAGCGTCGTCAACCGGAAGTGGGTATTTTTGCACATAAAGACGGTGTAATTAAAACAACGAGCTATTCGGTTATGTCGACGGCATTCCCTGATGGTACGCTACCTGCGTTGAACGACTCGTCAAAAACGATGGACATCAATGATGAAGGCGTATTGATTAGTACCAGTGCGTGTTTTGGCCGTTACGAAGAAGATGCGAACCTATTGGCGATGGCTGCTCACCAGCAAGACGTGTGGGTACATATCTCTGGCAAGAAATTGTCTGACGCGGTAGCGAAAGAAGCGTCTATTCCTGCATTCAACTGGGGTAGCTTATTTGTAACTGACGGTCCTGATGGCGACAAGGGTGGCCTGACTATCCTGCGTCACCGTGATAGCAAAAATGAAGACACCATGGCACTGCTATGGTTTGGTCAACACGGCTCTGATCACCAGTACCACTCTGCGCTAGATCACGGCCACTACGATGGCTTGCATCTAAGCGTATTCAACAAAGGCCATGAAACGCTTCACGACTACGGCTTTGGCCGTTGGGTGAACATCGAGCCTAAGTTTGGTGGTCGTTACATTCCTGAGAACAAGAGCTACTGTAAGCAGACTATTGCGCACAATACCGTGGTTGTTGATCGTAAGACTCAAAACGAGTTCAACACTGCAATGGCTGAATCGCGTAACGGCGAGCTGCATTTCTTCAAAACTGACAATGAAGATTTTCAGGGGATGAGCGGCATCGTACGTGAATACTACGCGGGTGTTGATATGCAGCGCAGCGTATTGTTGGCGAAAGTGGACGGTATCGAGAACCCACTGGTTATCGACCTATACCGATTGATCACTGAAGACGAGCATGAGTATGACTTCCCTGTTCACCACAAAGGTCAGATCATCCGTACCGACTTCGAATACCAAGGCAACGCTAGCTTGAAGCCGATGGGCGACAGCGATGGTTACCAGCATATCTGGCAAGTTGCACAGGGTGAAGTTTCTAGCAGCACGCTGGTTAGCTGGTTGCATGACAACAGCTACTACAGCCTTGTTAGCTCAGCGGGTGATAATGGTGAAGTGATCTTCGGCCGTCTTGGTGCGAATGATCCTGACTTTAATCTACGTTCTGAGCCAATGTTCGTACTTCGCCAGAAAGCAAAATCTCACCTGTTTGCCAATGTGCTAGAAACACACGGTTACTTTAACGAAGCTGTTGAGGCATCGGTTGATGCTCGCGGTAAAGTGACGAGTGTTGAAGTGGTTGGTATGGATGATGTTGCTTCAGTTGTTCGCTTGAAACTGGTTGATGGTCAGGTACTGACTTATGCGGTTTCTAACCAAACCGGTGGAAAACAGAAGGAAGCACACAGTGTGACGTTTGAAGGTGAAACCTTCACATGGGATGGCCCATACGCACAACTGTAATTGATTGAAAATAAATAAGCCGGGTTTAGCCCGGCTTTTTGCGTTTCTGATTTTTGGAAAGTAATGGAGAATTATGCAAACCTTAGATTTGTTGGTTGTATCTGGATACTTTGTTTTTATCTTAATAGCAGCTTTAATTTTTAAACGCTTTTCTCGCACCTCTTCCGGATTTATCCGTGGGGGAGGTGCAATGATGTGGTGGATGGCTGGCGCGACAGCGTTTATGACCCAATTTTCGGCTTGGACGTTTACTGGCGCAGCAGCAAAAGCGTTTGAAGATGGGTTGCCGGTGTTATTTATTTTTTGGGGAAATGCCATCGGGTTCTTTGTCGCGGCATGGTTTTTTGCTGCTCGATACCGGAAGTTACGAGTCGACACTGCCATGGAGGTGATCCGCTTACGGTTTGGTAAAGCCTCAGAACAAATATACACTTGGCTTCAATTTCCGCTAACGACACTTTCAGCTGCAATTTGGTTAAATGGCCTAGCTATTTTCGTCGCAGCTGTATTTAGTATTGACCTTAAAGTAACGATTATCGGGGTAGGGGTAATTGTTACGCTAATATCCGTCAGTGGTGGTTCGTGGACGGTATCGGCAACCAACGTTATTCAGCTTATCTTATTAATGTCTATCACCTTGATTGTTGGTGCTTATGCTCTGTTCTCTGCAGGAGGGCCTATTCAGTTAGCCAGTGATTTCCCTGCAGAGAGCATCATGGGGAATAATATAAGTTACTGGCAGATTTTTCTGTTGTGGATTGTAATTATTATGACCAAGCAGACTATCAGTACCAATAACGCAATGTCTTGCTACCGATTCCTAGTGACTATTAATGAAAAGGAAGCACGCAAAGCCGCATTTGTAACGGGCATTCTATTTGTTATCGGGCCTGTGATGTGGTTTATTCCGCCTTGGGTCACTGCCACTACAGGGGTAGACTTATCAACGATTTATCCAAATTTAGGTAATGATGCAAATAACGCTGCTTATTTATATTTTATCGAACATTATATGCCCGCTGGCGTATTAGGCTTGGTACTAGCGGCGATGATAGCAGCCACTATTGCTCCGTTAACAACAGCGTTAAATCGAAACGCCGGAATCTTTGTGCGAAATGTTTATCAATCGGTGATCAATCCACAGGCGACAGATCAGCAGCAGATGTTTGTTGGCAAGTTAAGTACGGTGCTCAATGGTGTACTGGCGGTTTTAGCGGCGTTATTTTTTGCATCAATGCAGGAATATAGCTTTTTTGATTTGATGATGCTGTTTGGTGCACTGCTTCAAATTCCTTTAGCTATTCCAGCTTTATTGGCCGTTGTTGTCACACGAACCCCCGATTGGTCTGGTTGGGCGACACTATTGGTTGGTTTGACCGTTTCGTGCTTTATGCAATTTGCATTTGATCCAAATTGGCTCTTGCCGCTATTTGATGCAGAAAGCTTTACTACTCGAGAAATCGTTGATCTTACTGTCGTTGTTGCTGTGCTGGCACAGGTCATTATTACTGGTGGGTTCTTTGTGGCGACAGCTCTTTTTTATAAAGAAGAAGGAGTGGATAAACATCGCCTAAATGAATTGAATCAGTTGTGTGAAAATATGAATACGCCAATCCAGGCTGCAGAGCAAGCAAGTGTTGATTATCGTCAAGGCACCTACCTTGGGTGGCTAACAAAAGGGCTTGGTATCGCTGTTATGATAATGGCATTGCTACCGAATGAGATGCTTGACAGAGGGGCATTTGTGCTCATTGGTGGTTTGATTCTTCTATCGGGCTTTGGTTTGAAGCATCGCCCTAAAATAGCGGAAGCGCAGACATAGTTTTGTGTATGATTCTTATTCCATTAGCTCTTATAATTCAATTTGCATTATTGTAATACAAGTGGTGTGGTTGTATAATGGATTCATCAATCAAAAGTGACACTCATTCACGCTTTTAAACAATCGTTAATGTGCTTTGCTATTAATAGCTATTGTTGGTCATTCTTGCTGTTGTGGAGCCAATGAGCGAAGAATTAACCATTGAAGTTATTGTAAGTGGGCACTTTAATTGAAACGAATCTGTGTGAAAAGATAGTTATCAACTATCTATAATTAAAATGCCTGGTCTTCCAGGCTTTTTTTTATTCGTAATATGGCCATAGCAAAGCTTTCCTATTGCAGAACTCATTAATCCCGTTACATCCTTTGGTAAAGCTGGGATAATCACGCACGATTTTATGAATAAAAGTTTGGGAATTTTATCTATGCGTGCGTTTGTATTAAGAGCAAGATCAGCTCCAACAGAGAGTGAAGCGTTTCTTGCTGGCGTTGGCCAAAGTGCTCACACTGAAATTTTGGCCCACACATTGATGAATACAATCTTTGTTGCGCAGTCACATCGAAGTGATGTCGAAGTCTATTTGGTATTAGAAAGCACGAAAGATTATTCGAGAACTATCCGTTTTAGTGCTAATGAACTTACTGAAATTAATGGCTTTCACGAACAAGCGTGGTTTGACAAGATAACCAAAGCACTTGATGCTTCTAAGTTCATGGGTAAGGAACAAGAACTGAATGTTGAGCCGGGTATAAGTATTCGTACGATTAGTTTCGAAGCATTGGTAAAAGAACTCGCCGAAGACTATCAGCTCTATATGATGGACAAGAAGGGAGATTCAATTCGAGATATTGAATTCGCTGCAAATTCTTGTTTCTTACTGACAGATCATATGCCGATGCCTAAGAAAAGCTATAACAGTTTAAAGCGTTTGGGGGCCGAGAAGATAAGTTTAGGTCCTAAAATGCTCTTTGCATCCCAGTGCGTAGTGTTAATCCATAATGAATTGGACTTGGCAGAATAGTCTTTGTGATTATTAGTTGAATAAAATGAAAAAGGCGCTGAATGATAAATTCAGCGCCTTTTTAACAGGTTTAAATAATTTAAACTGTTTCTTCTTTCGCAACTTCAGAAGGTAAGCGGTGCTTTTCCTCTTGTAGGAGTTGTTGCGATGCCTGACGTGCTTTATCAGCATTGCCAGCCATGATTGCATCGTAAATGGCTCTGTGTTCATTAATACAAACGCCACCATCTTTCGACGAGTGGTGAATGAAACTCATGAAAATGGTTGCCAATACATTACCAAATGGTAGGTAGAAGTCATTGCCTGTAGACAGGAAGATCAGGCGGTGGAAGCGCATATCAACTTCAGCCCAACGGCTCTTATCGAAGCTTTCAGCAATTTCAGACATCTGCTGAAATGTTTCAGATAACTCGATACGTTGTTCTGCCGTGGCATGTCGTGCTGCAAGGGCACAGGCTTCGGGTTCAATTGCTTTACGTAGGCCAAGAAATTGGTGGAAGAAGACTTCGGAGTTTTGCAATCCATCCATCCAATCAAGTAATTGAGGGTCTAAGAAATTCCAATTAGTACGGTCAAGTACTTTTGTGCCAATCTTGGGCTTAGATTCAAGTAAGCCTTTTGAAGTCAGTAATTTCACCGCTTCACGAAGTGCAGTACGGCTAATGCCAAATTGTTCACAGAGGCTCATTTCACCAGGGATTACTTGTCCTTGCTCAAGTTGGCCAGAAAGAATGCGACGAGCAATTTCACGGGCAACTTGAACATGCAGACTACGTTTGGAACCGGCTATGACGGAAAAACTAGAAGACATGAAAATCCTTGGTTTATCTATTTTATGTATGACTATATGACTACAGTATACCTTCTATCCTTGGCATTCTTGAGACTTTTTTATTCTGATAATAAAAAAGCCGATACTGGTCAGATTTTCATGTAGCAATTGGCATGTAAATGTGTGACTTACCCATTGTTTACAGACGATATTTTACATTTAATGTGACTAAAAAATATTTTAAACACATCATTTAAAATTGGTGCAGTGTTTTTTCTAACTCAACGACTTCTTCTGCTTGAGTATCGACGGACTTTTTAAGAGCGCAGTTCTCTTCCTGAAGCTTAAGCAGCATCGTTTTGAGTTGTTCTACATCACCATGAAGTTCGGTCATGTTAGGGCTCTTAATTCAACATTTCACCTAGTTTGACAGCGAAAAAGGATCATTCAAGCCCAATATGATGATCAACATTCTAGCTCACACTTCTCGCCCATATAAAGGTTGATGCGCTTGCGGGTTTTCAAGTTTTAACCCAGAGAGTAGCCAGTTGAGTTGTCGGGTAGAGATGTGGATATGACCAGACGCCGTTGGCCTTGGCCACTTGAAGCGACCTTTTTCTAAGCGGCGGTAATAGAGCCAAAAACCATTGGTATCCCAGAACAGGATTTTGATTTTATCTCGCCCTAGGTTGCAGAAGATGAACCATGCGCGATTCAATGGATCCATTTCTAGCACATCTGCCACAATGAGAGAGGCCATCAATCGACTTTCTCATGTCGGTAATACCTGAGACAAAATAGACAGCGCCACTTGGGATCATTGCAGCGCCTTAAGCCATGTTTGAATCTGAACCGATGAAAGTGACGTTGGCAGCTCTGCTCGGAGTCCGTTAGGCAAGTGCGCGACAACCATTTTCCCACTGAAAGATGGGTGATCATTCATGACCACTTGGTGGGCTACTTGTTCATCGTCGGTTTGTTTAAGCTTTTTTAACCAATAGTGAACAGTGGCGTAATTGATATCGTGCTCTTTGCAAAAGTGTGGAATGGAAAGATCACTTTCCTGTTGCTGAGTAATGATTGTTGTCCAGTGTTGTTGTTTTTCTGATCGCTATGTTCCCTTCAGTTATTGCTGTACTTAAAGTAAGCGGCAACTGGAGGGAATGTTTATGCTCCAAGCTCACTTTCGTAAACTAGTCATCCAACTGGGTGAACTAACCGACAGCCAATCTACCCATGTTGAGATGTTACTCAAAGGGACAGACCCAAGCTCCCATATCATCAGGGACTTAGAGCAACGACTTGTTGATAATCCTGAATGCCCTCACTGCTATAGCTCTCTGATAAATCGTCACGGGAAAGTAAATGGTATGCAGCGGTATCGCTGTAAGAACTGTTTGAAAACCTTTATGGCAACAACGGGAACACCGTTGGCACGTCTTTATTACAAAGAACAATGGGGTCATTACATGAAATGCATGCTGGAGAGCAAAGTACTTCGTGTCAGTGCCAGAGAGTGCGGTATTAATCTCAAGACCTCATTCCGATTGCGACACCGATTTTTGGAACTACCTACAACCCTGAACGCATCAGGGCTTGAAGGCATTATCGAAGCCGATGAAACGCTGCTCCCCTATTCAGAGAAAGGCTCAAGGACATTGACACGAAAACCCAGAAAGCGGGGAATGAAAGCATCTAAACGCGGTCGCTCTAAAGAAGACTGGGTTCCAGTACTAACAGTTCGAGATCGAGGTAAACATACCTTTGAAGCGATTCTACCTGATGTGTCAGAAGAGGCTTTAGCCAACGAATTGAAAGGAAAGCTGCAAAAAGATAGTGTTCAGTGCACCGATGGACTGAAACCGTATGTCGCTATATCTCTACGTAATGACTTGATCCATAAGAGGCTTAACGTATCAGCAGGAATTAAGGTAATCGATAAAGTATTTCACATTCAGAATGTTAACGCTTACCACAGCCGCTTAAAGGGTTGGATGAGACGATTCCATGGAGTGGCGACAAAATACTTAGATCATTACCTTAGTTGGCATCGATACATGGATGCTACAGAAGAACTTAACGAAAACAAAATGTTAAGTCTTCAGCAACAGTTAAATGGAACATAGCTATTCAAATAGGAACATAAGCCTCGCTCTTTATCGCTTTATTTGTATGTAAAGTTAGATATATTTTATTCTGAAAGGCTGCGAAGTAAACCTGTGACCGCATTATCATTATTTTTTTTAAATCAATAGTTAAGCGTGATAAGTATCATTCTATCAAGAATAGGGCGTTGATTATAACCCTTGTATTACAATAATATTTAATTAAATCGCCTCGAGGCTAAAAATACACTTAAAAAGGAGTTCTAGCTCGTATGGATATTTCTAAGCTAGGATTTAAATCTAAAATCATTATCGCTGCTATCGTGACGACGATGTTGTCGTTGTCATTGGTAGGCTATTTGTCTCACAATCAATTGAGTGAACAAGTTAATCAGAAGATCTTGAGTGACATCAATCACTCTTTGGCAAAAGAGGTTGACGAACTTGAGTCAACGGTTCAAAGAACTATCGATACGGTAAATGCGCTGGCTAAACAGTATCATGGTGGGGAAGCTGAAGAGATAAGAGGTGAACATCTTGTCTATTTAGCACAGTCTTTAGGAGGTATAGATAAGGTTGTCGTTGGCTTCGATGATGGTTCTTCGTTTACTTCAAGACCATCTGAGTCTTTCCCAAATGGTGTGGGCATCAAGAGTTTATATGACCCGACAACTCGCCCTTGGTACAGTAATGCAAAGTCTAATGGTGGACTATCTCTGAGTGACGTATTTTTCACTAAGTCAGATCAGATACCCATGATTGGCGTTATGTATGCACTTCGAGATGGTGTGATCATGGCTGACATCCGTTTTGATGATGTACATGATAAGTTACTCGAATTAGAGGCAATTGGCGATGCGCGGGCGATCGTCGTTGATAGTCAAGGGATGGTGGTAGCCTCTACTTTAGACAGCGTTTCATCTCAATCACGTATCTCTGAATCTGTTCTAAGAGACCTAAAAGTATCAACGGGCACGTTTGTTGACTATTACGTTGACGATAGTGATCGTTTGGTCACGTCCATGCCTATTGAGCTTGGTCGTCAGACGACTTGGGAAATGATTGTATTTGTCGATAAGTCCATTGCACTCATTGAGTTGGGCCAAGCAACAAAACAGTCGGTTATGACAATCATTGTTGCATTGCTTCTAACTGCAATCGCCATCGTACTGGTTTTACATCGTATCTATAGACCAATTGTTTCGCTTAAAGCGCTTGTCTCAGAGCTTTCAGCAGGAAACGGAGACTTGACGCAAAGGCTTTCAGTGAAAGGAAGTGATGATCTTGCGGATATTGCAAAAGGGATCAATCGCTTTATCGATGGCCTACAGAACATGTTGATCGAAGTCTCTACTTCTACCGCTCGTCTTGGTGATAAAACGCATAGTATTGAAGACAGTTGTAAAGAAGCGCATAGCGTTCTCAATGTGCACACCAGCGAAACGACCCAAATTGTTACGGCGATTGATGAGTTGTCACAGTCATCTCTGGTTGTCGAAAAACACACAGATTCCGCGGCTGAAGCAGCTCAATCAGCGATAGCGCTGAGTGACCAAGCGAAACAAATTAACTCGATGACTCAGCAACATATTGTCGATCTTGAGCAGCAGGTTGGTATTACCTTCGACAATATTAACGAAATGGCGAATGAAACCCACAGTATTCAGTCGATCGTAAGTGTGATTGGTAGCATTGCTGAACAGACCAATTTACTGGCACTGAATGCTTCTATTGAAGCGGCTAGAGCGGGTGAACATGGACGCGGCTTTGCAGTTGTGGCCGATGAGGTACGCGCACTCGCAAATCGTACGCAGGTGAGTACATCAGAGATCGAATCGGCTTTGGTTAAACTGATGGATAAATCTGGTGGGTTGGTGACTTCAATCGAAGAGACCAAAACACATTGTGAAAATACCCGCTCTGAAGTGGATAAAGCGGTTGAGATGCTGCAAACACTGGATACGCAGATTGAAACAATAAGCCAGTTTAACGGCGAAATTTATAATTCAGCGACAGAGCAGAACACGGTGATTCAGAGCATCAATGTGAACATTCATAAGATCAATGATCTTGTCACGAATTTGAACGCATTAAGTCAGACTCAAGTGGATGAATCGGAGCAAGTGTTAGTTCTCAATAGCAGTGTTGATGAGGCGATTGGTCGCTTTAAAGTGTAGCTATGACCCAATTTAAATGGGTTTAGGGCAATCATAGACTCAGTATATTGCAGTGATAATAAGGGAAAGGTTTCGTTCCCTTTATTTTTTGTATGTCTGAATGATAGCTAAGAAGATGTAAAATTGAGTCTTTTAAGCGAGTTATATCTCTACTACTTACATATTCAAATAGGAACATAAGCCTCGCTCTTTATCGCTTTATTTGTATGTAAAGTTAGATATATTTTATTCTGAAAGGCTGCGAAGTAAACCTGTGACCGCATTATCATTATTTCTTTTAAATCAATAGTTAATCGTGATAAGTATCATTATATCAAGGATAGGGCGTTGATTATAATACTTGTATTACAATAATATTTAATTAGTCAATGTACTCTATAAATAAAATATAAGGATGTTTATACAATGCAAGCAACTAAAATCGCATTTGCGGTTGCACTTTCTGCTGGCCTGTTAACTGGTTGTAACTATGGTGCGAGCTCTGATAATGATGGTGGGGGTGAAACACCACCACCTGAAACACCAGAATCACGTCTAAAAGGTGGATACTGGGAGATTAATGCGGCAGGTACGCCTGCGATGTTCAGTGGTGATGAGCTACCAAAAATCTATATTTTTGATGGTTCTACTCAAAGATACTATAGCGATAGCTCTAACCCTGGTACCTACACTATTTATGCTTCTGAGTTTGAGGAAGATATTGAAAAGGGTACGATTACATTTAACTATTACCCAGATCCAAATGACTTAGAAAACTTTGAGGAAGTTACTGGCTCTTACACGGTTGAGGACGGTGTTCTAACTATCACAGATACTGATTCCAATCACGGTGACTTGTCAGCAGAAGATCACTCAGAAGATGAAACGGTAAAAGATGCTGTAACAGCAGCTAACGATGGGGCTGGGTACAACGGCTTTGTACAAATCCTCAATACTAACCCTGAAGGAAGCTCTACCGGTCGTTTACGAGTTAAGTTTTCTGAAGCAACCGATCTGACGGTTATTGAGTCTGGTAAAATCACACTCGACTTAGTTTATCAAGTTGATGAAGATACTGAGCAGCCTGATGATACAGGTGGTAACTGGGGTTACGTTTCTTTGTTCACTGAGAGTGCTTCAAACTCTTACCTTAACGGTGAAGTCGTGTTAGATGAAGGGTCTATTCGTTACCGTGACGGAGATGGTACAGTTCAAACTATAGACGGGGAGTTTGAACTTGGTGAGACACTTCAACTTGAAATGTCATGGGAAATCGATGAGTTCTCATTCTCTATCAATGGTGTTCAGTACGCTGACTCGTTCCCAGTAAAAGACCCTTCTAATGGCGTTACAACCATTGATATTAAGCTCGGCGATAACAGTAATACCACTCACTATGAGCTGCTTGGCGACAACTTAACAATTTATGCCAAAAATGAGTTAGATGAATATGTTGTGGTGTTCGAAGACGACTTCGAAAAGTATGGTGCGGGTTATGACCTTGTCAATGCGTCGTACTACAACAGCAATACCAACCAAGCTGTCGTAAAAGTTGTGGGAGATGAAGGCGGAGAGCCTGGTGAGGTAACGGATGATTTTGAGTCTTACACTGTAGGTACACAAATCGACGTTGCAAATCCAGCTTACACTGTATCTTCCGGTGTTGATGGGGACACAGTAGAAGCGAAGATCAGCGATGACGTAGCTAAATCGGGTACTAAGTCTCTTTACATCAGTGATTTTAGTACAGAAACAAAAGGGGTTGTTTCACGTGAATTTTCTAACGGTGCGGCAGAAAGTGGCTCTGTTTCAACTTCGGTCTATATCCCTGCAGACGGTTATGTGAAGTCAACTTACCTATACTTGGGTAACTCTACTAGCGCATCATCAGGTGAGCGTTTTACTGAGTTCGCATTTGGTTCATCTGACGTCAGATTTAGAGATGAGACGGGTAGCTTAACAGCTTTGCATCCATACACTAAAGACACATGGGTAGACGTTGAAATCTCTTGGGACTCAGCGGGTGATGTAACTGTTAAGGTTGATGGCACTGAGTACACAGGTCTAAAAGCAGAGAACAGAACCGGAGCACCGACTTTATTTGCTCTCTACAACGGTGACAATAGTTCTACAGGTACATACTCTTACTTTGATGACCTTGATTCAGAACTGTTTTAACCCATACTTGGCTTAACGCCAAATTCAAAGACTAGTAAGAGTGGAATCCCAATCAGTCAGGTACTGATTGGGATTTTTCGTCTATACGCTATTCGAGTCACAATGTCTTCTTGTCATACAACTTATCAAGAAAAGGGGAGGGGTTTTAGAAATATCGCAACTGAGATGTTTGAGTTAAAGAAGGGTAGAGTTACTATTCTGGTTTATTGTTTTTGTAGCTTAATCACGAGCTGAAAACAATGCGAGGAAAATTTTAACGGCTACATTAAAAATAGGGTAGTGTTGCGAGATAATAGACTTAATTTGGGGCCGCCAGTTTGTAGGAACCATACCACACGTAAAATAGGATTTACTCCCATTATAAAAATAAAGGCAGTTTAAATAACTAATTGTTACGTGATATAGGTGACGGGTTGGATTTAGTATTCAAATGAGTGTTACTTTAAGCTGCTATTCTTCGGGAGTAGGTAATCTTAAATAAGCTCACTGTTGCAAGTTCTCTTTATAGAGTTATGTAGGGACGAGTTCAGCAAGCTATTGGAATAGGACCTATGAAATGGTATCTCATGAATAGTTGGTCAATTGGCTCTTTGACTATTACTGTGACTGTTACCCTTTCGCTGGTTTAAAGGTGTCTAAATATTGGTTTAAGAGCAGTTGATGCGGGTAAAGGAATGTCTATTGAGCGGTTCAATCAATGCTGAGGTTTGATAAGAAACCTCAGCATTGTGGCTAATTATTCACTAATGCGGTAAGAAGCACCAGTATCATTAATTGATAAAACCGTCAGGCCACGTGCACCACCGTCAAAGTTAGTCGCTTCAAGAAGACCATTCTCTGCAACTTTAAACTTAGGGTCATCATTTACTGTGCCTTTCGATGGCAACTCTGTACCTTCGATAGTACCCATGTACAGATTATTGTCGTACGTTGGGTTGACCAGTGCGGCAACAGAATCGTTAGCTTTTAGAGCTAGTGTGCCTGATGCTTGTGCGTATGAGATGTTGTTCTTGAATGTTACGTCAGTGCCAGCATAAACCGTGGTGACTTGAGAGTTGTCATATAGGCTTACACGGTGGCGTTTGTCTGAGTATAAGAAGTTTTGGCGAGAGTCAATAATAGTGTTGCTCTCAATGTTTACTTGGTAAGGAGTGGCTTGCTTGTTCAGCTCTTTACCTTTCACATCGTTATCCAGCTTTTCCCCTTTCAGAACATCGGTAATCCCCGTGTTGATTGCGATACCACCACGAACGTCTCCGGTTCCCATCACTCGTTCAATGTAGTTATTGCGAATGTTATGCCCGGCATCGTATAGACGAATACCACCACTACGGTCTTTGTTGTTGCCTAGAATCACATTATCTTCAACTGTGTTGTTAATACCGTGGCGAAGTGAAATCATAGACGAACTATCAATGATGGTATTTCCTCTGACGGTGTTGCCACCGGACTTAAGTGAGACAAGTTCAGTTTCGCCGTCCATTTGTAAGAACAAGTTACCCTCAATGGTCGTCTCTGAAGGGAAAATAGAGCTTTTTGAATCACCTAGGCGGATAGCTTCCCAAGAGTTTGAGTTGTAACGAATGGCATCAGAGTTATCAAACTCATTGAATTGGTTATGCTGCTGGTTGTAGAACAAGTTCCCCTTAATGAGGTGCTTATCCGCGGTTTCGTCACTCGAAGCTTTTTGCACGCCGATTAGAGTGCCACGCTTGTGCTTGCCTTCGAAAGTGTTATCGATCAGCTGATTGTTCTTACCGTACATCGCAATCCACAGTACTTTAGGGTACTCAGTACGACGTTCATCCGGTTGGTAGTCAAACCCATGAATGAAGTAGTAGAGCGTTGAGTTCACTAGTTTATTGTTATCCCCACGGAATATGATTCCACCCATGCGTTCGGCTGGCCCACCTTCAGTAAATACGACGCCATCCAGAGTAATATCATTTCCGCGAAGGATTATCTGAATCGAACCTGTAAACCAAGTTGTTCCTGGCTCTTGAGCTCGAATCGTGACATTGCTTGCCGTTATCTCAAATTGGCCCATATCCTCATATTTACCAGATGGAATCACCAGCTCATCACCGTCTTTTAAGTTGAGCAGTTGTTGCTTCAACTTAACGGCATCGCCAGCAGCAATGCTATCTGATGTAATTACAGGTTTGTCCCAGTCTGCTAAGTAGCTTTGTGTGTCTAGCCCACGATCTTCGATCATTGATGGGTCGATGCTGCTTGCACTAGCACCAAAAATGAATGCTGACAGCACAATAGCCGCCAAAAACGATTTTTTCATTAGATACCTCACATTTGTATTATTTTATTCTTATATGTTTTTATCCATAAAACTGTGATCTTTATCTTAGAGGTACATTTGAAATATTTAGTTTCAGTTTTCTGAACAAGATAGGGCGTGAGGTGTTGCGTGTTATTTTGTTTGGTATCAACAGCTTAGGGTTGATTTGTTGCCATTCATACTGTGGTGCCTGCTTTGTAAACCGTGACAGTTATCAATTTTCATAAAATCAAACGAAGTGTGAATGTCACAAAATCACTATTTTAATGTGAACTATGTACTACCGTCAAATTTGTATGATAAACCCTACAGAAAAACACCTATAACGAATGGAAACGACAGAAATTAAATTTAGAGTTTTCATCTGAAACTAGAAAAATTTTTGTCTAAACCGCCCTCACACACCCCTAGTAAAAACTAAACCACCCCTATCTGAAGTATGAAAGCAAGCACACAGAAAAACCTAAAAAGCCTCATTGAAACAAAGCAATCACCGATAGAGCAACAAGTTAAGTTATTGTTTTTTAAAAATAAAACCCAAGACAAGTCAGGAGGCACAAGGAAATACAAGGAAATACAAGGAAACATAAAGACAAATTTAGTCTCATAATTTCACACCCTTAATACTCATAACAATTTCAAAAAACGCACTAATAGTGTGCGCCACAACACACAAAATCTGATTAACACACTACCTACGTCACAAAAATAACAGTACCAATTTGCGCGATATTTCTTTGTATTATTATATGCGTACATTCCAACGCGAGAGCTAAATGTACATGGTGATTTAGATATATTTCCCCAAAAGCACTCACGATATGTTGATAACTATTATTTGCTGATGAACATACTTTGGAACAGATAAGCCAATACTTACTGTCGCTTATTTGTCTTATTGTTTGTTTATTTGTTTACATAATCTTAACTTTTTAGTCCAATGTTTAGGAAAATAGATAATGAAAAAGTTTGCTCTTATTACTGCTATTGCAGCAGCGGTATCTGCACCAGCGATGGCAGAAAAAACTCCTAGTGATGTTCTAGACCTTTCTTGTTGGAAAGTAACACTTCCAGTTTCTTTGACTGGTGGTGATCGCCCAACAGAATTTAGTGAAAAAGAAATTGCAGAAGGCGCAAGCAACTCTGATTACTTCTTCGTTAACGAAGCTGGTGATGGTGTTGTATTCCGCTCCCCAATTGCAGGTGTAAAAACATCTGAAAATACAAAGTACATTCGTTCGGAGCTACGCCAAATGATGCGTTGTGGTGATACTTCTATCTCTACTCGCGGTATTAACAAAAACAACTGGGTTGTAGATACAGCAACGGAAAGCAATCAAGAAAAAGCGGGTGGTGTAAACGGAAAGATGTCGGTGACTATTTCGGTAGACGAAGTAACGACAACTGGTGTTGACTGGCAGATTGGTCGCACAATCATCGGTCAGATTCACGGCGAACACGATGAGCCAGTGAAAATCATGTACCGCAAAATGCCGCATTGGAACACTGGCTCTATCTATCTGTTAATTGAACCAGAGCGTGACTCAGGCCTACGAGTACACGGTGATATTCTACTTCCACTCATTGGCGATCCACGCCCAACATTCTGGCGCAATGGAGAAAAGCAAACTCCTAAAACGATGGATCATGGTGTGGCTCTTGGTGAGAAGTTCTCTTACGAGATTGATTACTCCGGCAATGACCTAACAGTAACGTTCGACATCGAAGGACGAGACCAAATTTCACAAACTGTAGATATGCGTAACTACGGCTACGAAAACGACTGGTTCTACTTCAAAGCGGGTAACTATATACAAAACCGCACAGGTGAAGCAGACGAAATCACGCAAGTTACTATCTACGACCTTAAGTTAGAACACTAATTAATAATAAAAAAATTACCCATACAGGAAAATAAAAAATGAAAAAGCTTGTAATTTTAATTGCTGTAGCAATGGCAGCACCAACCGCAATCGCGGGCGCAAAAGGTCAGATCTATTTTGGCCAAAACTACACAGATACAATCGAAGCTGGTGTAGACATTCAAGTAGACAATAATGTTCGATTTGGTATCGAGAAGGATGATAACGATTCTCGATTCCGTGTGGAAGGCTATGTTGGTTACAAGTTTAATGACCACCTAACGATGGACTTAAACTACCGTGAGTCGGACGAAATGGACACCAGTCTTGATGACCGACGTGTTCGTTTAGAATCGACAGTGTCAAAATTGGGCACACCGGAGTGGTTACTGCGTGATATTCGTATTCGTGCTGATTACTATGCAGATGCTGACGAGCGTGATAACGATTTCCGTGGTGAACTTCGTTTCCGTAACCGTGTTAGATTTGGTGATCTGCAGTGGAATTTGGTTTCAGAAATTACTGATATCAACCATGATGCACGTGAAGGTTCAAACTCATGGGACGATGGTAAATCTCGTACACAGTTCCTAGTAGCTAACGAACTGCACTACAAAGTGGGTGAAGCAACGGTATCGTACATTTATCAACCACGCTACACTCTGCGAGGCGAAGGTGGTTTCAACCGTATCCGTCACACGTTTGAAGTACAACAACGTTTCGACAACGAATGGCGCCTAAGAGCTGGTATCCGTAAAGTATCAACTCGTGATATCCACAGAGGTGATGCTCAAGGTAAAGACTGGAACGATGATTTCGTATGGCGTTTAGGTGCGGATTATCGCTTCTAGTTTGCAGCTAACAGCAACGAAACCATAGTGTAAATAAACGCTCCAATCAGCTTTGATTAGAGCGTTTTTTTATTGAAAAATCAGATTTCTAAATGGTAAATAGCTTAATGAAAGAGAAATCGATTGGTTCTTCGTTCTACACGTATATTAGAAGCTGTAAGTAATACCCACACGACTACGTAACTGGCGTGTAGAATCAGGATTACACGAACTACTTCAATTAATGTTATCTAGTTCAATGTAAGGTCTCCAATTCCAGTCTTTCCCTTTGTAACCAATTTTAAAATTGTAGTCCCACTCATAGTCGTTATCTTGAGAACCTGGCCAAGAGTCGCCTAGGAAATCTTCAGCATAATTAGGGCGTGTTGATCTTTGCTGTCATATCCTTTATCACAAACGTGGTATTAACTTCATCGAGTTGCTCAACTAAACTTTCGGCATGCACTATGTCGTGCCGTTGACCTTCTGATAAATCAAAGCAAATMGGTAAGCCGCCACTATCCACTGCTAAATGAATTTTCGTTGAATTGACTCCACGGCTTTTTCCTATTTGTTCAGAGCTTTCAGTAGCCGCACCTGTACTATGTTGGTGGGCTCGAACAATAGAGCCATCTAAGAAGAGCCATTCAAAATCAGCGATGCTTGATAAACGATTGAAAAGTTGACCTAAAATACCTTTCTCTGAATAGGGGAACAGCGTTTCATCGGTTTCGATAATGCCTTCAAGCCCTGATGCGTTCAGGGTTGTAGGTAGTTCCAAAAATCGGTGTCGCCATAGGAATGAGGTCTTGAGATTAATACCGCACTCTCTGGCACTGACACGAAGTACTTTGCTCTCCAGCATGCATTTCATGTAATGACCCCATTGTTCTTTGTAATGAAGACGTGCCAACGGTGTTCCCGTTGTTGCCATAAAGGTTTTCAAACAGTTCTTACAGCGATACCGCTGCATACCATTTACTTTCCCGTGACGATTTATCAGAGATAGCAGTGAGGGCATTCAGGATTATCAACAAGTCGTTGCTCTAAGTCCCTGATGATATGGGAGCTTGGGTCTGTCCCTTTGAGTAACATCTCAACATGGGTGAATTGGCTGTCGGTTAGTTCACCCAGTTGGATGACTAGTTTACGAAAGTGAGCTTGGAGCATAAACATTCCCTCCAGTTGACGCTTACTTTAAGTACAGCAACAACTGAAGGGAACATAGCGTTTCTGATTGCGTCATAGTTCCTCCGTTAGATTGGAAAAACTATGACAAAGTATTATTGTGATTTGAATGTGGGGGGTAATTAGACGCTTACTTTGTATTCATGACGTACATCAATAGAAGCAGCGCTAACTTGACCAGCAATAAGTGCTGAACCGACAAGAAGCATTAGGCGAGAATGTTTAAACATAATATAGGTATCCTAATTATCATTACGAATAAAGTAATACAATATTATTAAGCTGTTTATTATCTTCATAGTGGGTATCTTTGCTTTTGTGATCGCTATCGGTGTGACTTGGCGCACGCTAAATATTCAAATGAATATTTATCAATGCTTTATGTTTGGTGTTTTATTTTATAATTTATTGGTTGGTATATTTGTTGTGTGATTAAGATCATATTAAATAATACTTATAATTATTTCTGTATGTTTATCGCGAAGGGGTAGGTGTTGATGAATTAATTTAAGTGTATGTTTTTAGTTATTTAAATGTTTTGTATTACTTTTGTTTGTTTTTATTAGAGATCCGGATCACGTATAAAGCTTATTGTAGTACAAGTTCTGGTTGGTTTTTTTTATAGTGAATACAGACATTAAAACTACAAAGGACAATAACGATGGATCTTAATACAAGTATCGTCGGCATCTACTTTCTATTCTTGATTGCAATAGGTTGGATGTTCCGAACGTTTACGAATACTACCAGTGACTACTTCCGTGGAGGCGGCAGCATGTTGTGGTGGATGGTAGGTGCTTCAGCATTTATGACGCAATTTAGTGCGTGGACATTTACAGGTGCTGCAGGTAAAGCTTATGACGATGGCTTCGCCGTTGCGATAATCTTTTTGGCAAACGCCTTTGGTTATCTGATGAACTACTTATACTTCGCACCGAAGTTCCGTCAAATGCGGGTGGTTACAGTCATTGAAGCTATTCGTTTACGTTTCGGTAAGCATAACGAGCAAGTTTTCACTTGGTCTGGCATGCCTAACAGTGTGATTACTGCAGGTATTTGGTTAAATGGTCTTGCCATTATAGCGTCAGGTATCTTCGGCTTTGATATGACCACGACGATTGTTTTGACCGGTCTTGTTGTGTTGATTATGTCGGTTACTGGTGGTTCTTGGGCGGTTATCGCATCTGACTTTATGCAGATGGTCATTATTATGGCTGTAACAGTAACTTGTGCTGTTGTTGCGATAATCCAAGGCGGGGGCGTTGGTGAAATTGTTAATAACTTCCCGGTTCAAGAAGGTGCTTCGTTTGTTTCTGGTAACAATCTAAATTACTTGAGCATTTTTGGTCTTTGGGCGTTCTTCATCTTCTTCAAGCAGTTCAGTATTACTAACAACATGTTGAACTCATACCGTTATCTAGCGGCGAAAGATTCAAAAAATGCAAAAAAAGCAGCGTTATTAGCTTGTATCCTCATGACAATGGGTCCACTGATTTGGTTCATGCCTTCATGGTTTATCGCGGGCCAAGGTGTTGACTTAGTCGCTCAATACCCAGATGCGGGTTCTAAAGCCGGTGATTTTGCTTACTTATATTTCGTTCAGGAATATATGCCAGCGGGTATGGTTGGTCTTCTGATTGCTGCAATGTTTGCTGCAACCATGTCTTCAATGGATTCAGGCCTAAACCGTAACTCGGGTATCTTTGTTAAGAACTTCTACGAGCCAATTCTGCGTCCTAACGCGAATGAAAAAGAGCTAGTTATTGTTTCTAAACTAACGTCAACGTTCTTTGGTATTGCAATTATTCTGGTTGCTCTGTTCATCAACTCGCTCAAAGGACTTAGCCTGTTTGACACCATGATGTATGTCGGTGCATTGATTGGTTTCCCGATGACTATTCCTGCTTTCTGTGGCTTCTTCATTAAGAAAACACCGGATTGGGCTGGCTGGGGTACGCTTGTTGTCGGTGGTATTGTTTCTTATTTTGTTGGCTTTGTTATTACTGCAGATATGGTACAGGGCTGGTTTAACCTAGAGCCGCTAACAGGCCGTGAATGGTCAGACTTGAAAGTTGCTATTGGCCTAATTGCTCACCTGGTATTCACCGCTGGCTTCTTTATTCTGACAACGGTGTTCTATAAGCCTCTTCCAGAAGAGCGCCAGAACGATGTTGATCGATTCTTCAATAACCTTGCAACACCAATTGTTGCTGAATCAACTGAACAAAAGCAATTAGATAATAAACAACGTCGCATGCTTGGTTCACTGATTGCTGTCGCAGGTGTGGGTGTAATGGCGATGTTCGTGCTACCTAACCCAATGTGGGGACGCCTGATCTTCGTATTGTGTGGTGCCATTGTATTAGCTGTTGGTTTGTTGCTTGTTAAAGCTGTTGATGATTCGGTTGAATCAGCAGACTTAGCGACAGAGCAAAAATAATTTACAATTTGAATATCGGAGTTTCAAAATGTTGAACAAAGCAATTAGTAGTGTTGTGATAGCCAGCGCAATGTTTGCAGCGCCTTTATATGCGAGCGATGCCTTACCAAATACCGTTTTCTTTGATGCAGAATTGATTGCAGAAAGTAAAGCGCGTATTCACAACGACACTGCAACGGTTGAAGCACAAGCAAGCTATGAGCGTTTAATTGAAGAAGCTGAATCAGCAATGTCTGTTGGTCTACTTTCTGTCACAGATAAAACGTTACTACCGCCAAGTGGTGATAAAAATGATTACTTCTCGATAAGCCCATATTGGTGGCCAAATCCAGATACTAAAGATGGTCTACCTTGGATCCGTCATGATGGGAATACCAACCCAGATTCAAAAACGGATGCCACAGACTCTGTTCGGATTGGTTTATTTACCCGCTCTGTACGTGCGCTTGGGGTTGCTTACTATTTCTCGGGTGAAGAGAAATACGCAGAGCAAGCAACAAAAATGCTGCGTCATTGGTTCATTAATTCCGACACTCGCATGAACCCAAATGTGCGTTATGCGCAAGCAGTACCTGGGGTCGATGATCAGCGCCGAAGTGGCATGATTGATTCACGCAGCTTTTCAGACCGTTTAGTTGATGCATTGTCTTTGCTTGAGACCTCAGAGCATTGGACTGCTGAAGATGATGTGGCGATGCGTGCATGGTTAGGAGACTTCCTTGATTGGTTAATTACGTCAGAGCAAGGTACTGCTGAGATGTATTCACCCAATAATCATGGAACGTGGATGCAGGCACAAATTGCGGGTATTGCTTACTATCTAGGCCGTGAAGATATCGCAAAAGTGGCGGTTGCTAACACGAAGTGGCGTATCCGTGAACAGCTTGATAGCAAAGGTACGCAGCCAGAAGAATTAGCGCGTACGCGCGGATACCACTATAGCTACTTTAACTTGGATGCAATGGCATATCTTGCGCAGCTTGGTGACAAGATGGATGTCGATATTTGGAATCATGACTACCGAGGGCGTAACATGAAATCGGGTATTGATTATGTTGCTCAGTTCCAGAAAGCAGAAGAGTGGCCACATAAAGATAATGATGTGAAGAAAGGGCGTTTCCAAACATATCGCATGCTAACCGTTTACCGTAAAGCAGATCTTGCTTGGGGCACGAATTACTATGATGACGTGATTAAGCAGATTGGCTTTGGTAATGCAGATTTGAGCAACCTTTCACAAGTTTGGGCAGAGCGCGATGCATACCTGCTTTATCCAAAACTGTAATCGCTAAACCTTCTTATCAATGAACGCTCTGGGCTGTTTTAGTCCAGAGCAAGGAACTTCCCATGAATAAACTAACCCCAATTGCTGCAGCTCTTGCTGCAACAATGTCTTTGGCTACTTTTCAGGTTGCGGCAAATACTAGTGATGTAGCATCAGTACAACAAAACGTCGTGACTGCAAATACAACACTTTCATCAGCCATGGTTCTTGAAGAACTGAGTAGCGAACAGCTTGTTGCTGGTACAACTCGAACATTGGTTGATATTAGTAATATTCCGCAAGTAAGTGATGTTGCTGTCGCTGCGTTAAAAGATCAATTAGTGAACGCTAAAGATGGCGATGTTGTAGAGATACCAGTTGGACGTTATGCCAATTTAGGTGTGGTAAAAATAACGGCTAATGGCGTGACTGTAAAAGCGGCACAAGAAGGTACGGCATTATTTACTGGTTTAGTTCAGTTAATCACACAAGGCGACGATATTACTTTAGACAGCCTAGTGTTTACTGAAGGCGGCCCAGCAGAACGCATGGGTGGCATTAAGCTTGAAGGTAACCGGAATACACTAAAGAATTCGACATTCCATTATTTCATTGAAGACTATGCTTATGAGCCTGATGAGCGCCGCAGTGAGTACCCTAAATACTTATGGGTTTCGCTATGGGGTAAAGATGGCAAGGTGATTAACAATCGCTTTGAAGGAAAACATAAGCGTGGCACGTTAATTGGTATTCAGAAAAATATCGATGATAAGGCCGATAATCATATTATCTCTGACAATATTTTTTATTCTCAGAAGAAAAACCAGTTTAACGAACTCGATATTAAAGAAGCTGTTCGTTACAACGGGAATAGCTGGGAAGCGATCCGCATTGGTGATTCAAAGAGCAGTCAGTGGCCGTCACGTACTCAGTTCATTAATAACTTGTTAGTTGATTCAGATGGCGAGCGAGAGCTGATTTCTGTTAAATCGGGCGAAAACCGAATTGCAGGAAACACCATTTTTGAAAGCGCTTCGATGATCTCGTTACGTCATGGTAAAGGCAACATCGTTGAAAATAATGTCGTACTCGGTAACCATAAGCAACATACTGGTGGCATCCGTATTTATGATGAAAATCATATTGTTCGTAACAACTACCTAATGGGTCTACGTGGTGCTGGTGGCCAAATTGCGGGTAATGCTGACGTTCGCGGTGGGGTAGTCATTAATACCGGTATCATCAATGTTCAAGATGGTGAAGTACTCGATCAGTCAGTCAAAGGCAAAGAGCTGAATAAGCAGTGGACACCGAAAAATATATCAGTTGAAAGCAATACGTTGGTTGATGTTGAATATGGCATGGTACATGGTAACCAAACTCACCGTGTAAGCCTGTTTGATAATAGCCAAGTTGAGAATACATTTACTGGTGATAAGGTTGCATTTAGTCAAAATGTTGTATTTAACGTAGAAGATAATCTGCAATCATTGCGCGCAGATCCAAAGGCTGAATTAACGAACCCTTCGTATAGCGATGAAGTGTACTACGGTGCTACGCACGGTATGGACGCTCTGCCTGTGGGGATTTCAACAGAGAAGCCAAGCTATAAAATGGTCAACGGTTTTTATCAATTTGATGGCGTTGGTGCTGATGTGAGCAAACTAAATGTACTAACTGCTGATGAGGTAGGGCCGACTTACCGCTTCCAATAATCAAGTTACCTCTAAGTACATTTATTAAGAGATAAAGGAAATGTCGTGCTTTAAGCACGACATTTTTTGGCTTAATCTATTTATAGACCGTCAAGCGCTTCTAAAGATTCAGGCAAAATTTGACCGCCATCCACAACGATTGTTTGCCCTGTTATATAGCCCGCTTCATCTGAGGCAAAGAATAGGGCGGTATTACCAATATCGTCAACACTTCCTAAGCGGTTCTGTGGAATAGATGAGGCCATCGTATCCAGATAGTCTTGCCCCAAATCCTGCAGACCTTCGGTGTAAATATTCCCAGGCATTACGGCATTAATTGTAATCCCTGAGCGTGCAAGCTCAATGGCCGCTGTTTTTATGAATCCTAACTGGCCTGCTTTTGATGCACCGTAGTGTGACCATCCTGGAAAACCAGTAACAGGGCCTGTAATAGAAGAAGTCACGACAATGCGCCCTTTACCCTGTTCCTTCATAAATGGTGTTACGGCTTTCACACTTAAAAATAGGCTTTTTAAGTTGGTGTTCATCACTAAGTCCCAGTCTTCCGGGTCCATATCAGCTAGGCTAGTCTGTGGGAAAATACCAGCATTGGCGCACAGTACGTCTATACGGCCATGTGTTTCACGGACCGATTCTGCCATTTTGTTCATCTCTTGCCAGTTGCTTACATCAGCAAGATAGTATTCAGCTGAGCCGCCATTGTTACGTATTTCTTCAGCGGCGGCTTGTGACGCTTCTTTACCTCGAGCCACAATTATTACTTTTGCCCCTTGGCGAGCGAAGACTTGTGCGATCCCTTTGCCAATGCCTTTGCTGCCGCCTGTAACAATAACAACTTGATCTTTAATTGGTGTAAGCATGTCTGACTCTCTCATTATGTGTTTGAGTGCATGCTATTGTAGTGGCAGTATAATTGCATTAGCTACTTTGTAAGAATTTCTTAATTCAACTTATGGTAATAAGTAACTGTTATATATGGATTTAGCATATAGCTCCCACCTATTAAAAGTCGGTGCGGCGATAGTCGATTTAGATGTGTTTAATTGTTAGCCTCACAGTGTGCCTTCTATAGACTCCCTGCGTGAACAGCCAAAGTTGTTTATCTTGTAGCCCAACCCCCTATAGAGGGTAAAGCGTGTCAGTTCCATTTTTTGAATCCTACACTTAACAAATAGCCGAGAAGAGAAGTAAAGCTAAGTCATTGTTTGTTGATATTTCTAATATTAAAAATACAACAGTGATCACTCTTCGAGCTATCTGGTATTGCTTTGGTATTACTTTAGTAATAACTTTGGTCTTGCCCTACTACTAAAGGAAATAATAATGACTAAAACAAATACAAAGCTGTCATTCATGATGTTCATTGAATGGTTCATCTGGGGAGCTTGGTTTGTTCCCTTATGGCAGTTTTTGAATACCAGTGGATTTACCCCAACAGAAATTGCGTGGTCGTATGCATGTACGGCTATTGCGGCGATTATCTCTCCGATTTTGGTTGGTTCAATTACAGATAGATTCTTCCCCGCCCAGAAAGTGTTAGCAGCACTTCTACTCGCGGGAGCTGGGTTAATGTACCTCGCTGCGCAGCAAACGGAGTTCTCTAGTTTCTTCCCGATATTGTTGCTGTATGCACTAACGTACATGCCGACAATTGCGTTGACGAATACGATTGCATTCTCACATGTAGAAGATGTAGAGCGTGACTTCCCGCGTATTCGTGTGCTTGGTACTATCGGTTGGATTGCGTCAGGTATTGTCTGTGGCTTCTTACCGGGTTGGTTAGGCTACGGTGACATCTCGGCAACGAATATCCCGCTACTTGTGACTGCAGCAAGCTCGGCACTGTTAGGCGTATTTGCACTGACGTTGCCAAACACACCACCACAAAGCACAGGTAAACTGAGCTTAAAAGTGATGCTTGGTCTAGATGCACTCGTGCTCCTGAAAGACAAAAACTTTTTAGCATTCTTTGTTTGTTCTTTCATGTTCAGCATGCCACTCGCGTTCTATTACATTTTTGCCAACGGTTACTTAACAGAAGTTGGTATGAGTAATGCTACTGGTTGGATGTCTTTAGGCCAGTTCTCTGAAATCTTCTTTATGCTAGCGCTACCTTTCTTTACCAAACGATATGGTATTAAAAAGGTATTAATGCTTGGTCTATTTACCGCAGCTGTCCGCTATGGCTTCTTTGTCTACGGTAGTGCTGATCAGTGGTACCTGTACTCATTACTATTCGCAGGAATTTTGCTTCACGGTGTGAGCTATGACTTCTACTTCGTGACTGCATACATTTATGTAGACAAAAAAGCACCAAAACACATGCGTACCGCCGCACAAGGCTTAATTACGCTTTGTTGTCAGGGTTTAGGTAGCCTACTGGGTTATAGCCTTGGTGGTGTGATGATGGAGAAGATGTTTGCTTACGAAGAGCCGGTTAATGGATTGACGTTTAATTGGTCAGGTATGTGGGGCTTCGGTGGCGTCATGATAGCTGTCATCCTCGTTGTGTTTATGTTCTTCTTCCGCGAATCAGATGGCGAGATCAGCGAAATTTCAGTTGAAGGCGATAACGAAGTAAAGCAAAAAACAGCTAACGCATAACCTTAGTAATATTGTGAATACGTAGCTGGTATTCCGCCCGCCTTATCTCAAATTAGACTGGTTAGTTTAAGGCGGGCGACGTTCAAATTTTAGTTTTTTAGGTGTAGTCAGAATGAATAACAATACAGAAAATCGAATTCTTGGTGCGTTTTATGGTCAGGCTTTGGGTGATTCAATGGGAATGCCTTCTGAACTATGGCCTCGCACCCGTGTAAAAGCACACTTCGGTTGGATTGACCGCTTTCTTCCGGGTCCAGCAGAAAATAATGCAGCGTGTTATTTTGAAGCCTGTCATTTCACCGATGATACATCAATGGCCCTTGCCCTTGCCGATGCGATTTTAGAGTGTGAAGGTCAAATAAACCCAGATGTAATCGCTCGTAATGTGATGACTTGGGCCGATGGTTTTGATGCGTTTAACAAGAATGTTTTTGGGCCTTCTTCAAAAGCAGCAATGAAAGCGATTAAGGCAGGCACGCCAATTGCTGAGCTTGAGAATAATGGTGTAACCAATGGGGCGGCAATGCGCGTTTCACCATTGGGTTGTTTGATGCCGACGTGTTCACTTGACGATTTTATAGAGCAAGTATGGTTGGCATCTAGCCCGACGCATAAATCTGATGTTGCAGTTGCTGGTGCTACTGCAATTGCTTGGGCGGTATCAAAAGCGGTTGATGGCGAAAGCTGGCAAAATATTAGCGATCAATTACCTGCGATTGCTAATGCCGCTCAGAATAGAAACATCACCACATTCAGTGCATCAATGGGATCGCGTATAGAGTTAGCTTTATCAGTAGTACGTGAGACAACGGGTGTCGAAACGACAATGCAGAAGATCTACGATCTTGTTGGTACAGGTACAAGTACCATTGAATCGGTGCCGGCTGCTATTGCGATGGTAGAGCTTGCGAAAACCGACCCTAACCGTTGTGCGATTCTATGTGCCAACCTAGGAGGCGACACCGATACTATTGGCGCAATGGCCACGGCAATTTGTGGTGCGATTAACGGTATAGATAGCATTGATACTGAGCTGAAAGCCCAGCTTGATGCTGCCAATCAGTTAGACTTTACCAAATACAGCAAAGCCTTTACCGAGCTTCGTGCCGCTAAGGAGGGCAATTATGCCTCATAACGCATTATTGCAGCTCATTCCTACATTGCGTAATCAGCGCCAGCTGTGCGTAATTGGGGCGGCTGTTATTGATATCGTTACTGATACTCCCGCGTTGCCAACGCGGGGAGGTGATATCGAAGTTGCTGAGAAAGGACTGCACATTGGTGGGTGCGCACTAAATATTGCCATTGCCTTGAATCGCCTTGGGGTTGAGTCACTTAATGCGCTGCCATTAGGCAAAGGTAATTGGGCGAGTTTAATTGAGAAATCCATGGCGGAGAAAGGTATTGTCAGCATGCTACGAAACGAGCGTGCAGATAATGGCTGGTGCATGGCGTTGGTTGAACCCGACGGTGAACGTACCTTTATCTCGGTAAGTGGGGTTGAAAACCAGTGGGATACTGATTTACTGACCAGTATCGAATTGAATGATGATGCATTGATTTATGTGTCGGGTTATCAGTTAGCGTCTGAGTCCGGTGATGTATTAGTTTCGTGGTTAGAGAGTCAGCCTGAAGCAACGGATATATTTGTTGATTTCGGTCCTCGTATTGCTGATGTCCCACCTCAGTTATTCTCTCGCTTGCTAGCATTGAAACCGATAGTATCTCTAAACCGCCAAGAAGCTGAAGTTTTAGGTATGGTGTCATCAGAGGCCTTTACTCAGAGCTGGTATCAAAAATACCAGTGTCCATTGATTCTACGCATTGATAGTGATGGCGCTTTGTTTGCAGATGAAAAAACCTCGGGTTGCGTGCTGCCATTTAAAGCCAATGTTGTTGATACCATTGGTGCCGGTGATTCTCATGCTGGTGGAGTACTCGCCGGACTCGCTTCTGGTTGGGAACTGCCTGATGCCATGCTCCTTGGTAATGCTGTAGCGTCCTATGTTGTTAGCCATCAAGGTGGTGATTGCGCGCCAAGTCAAAAAGAAATATCTGATTACTTATTACGTTATTAATATCATTTGAGTTAGTCACTACTTCAAATAAACAAATAAGAAAGAGAAGCCCGATTTTGTGCTTCTCTTTCTTTCACTTACTTCAAATAATACCTATCTGAATAAGCTGCCGTATGTGGTGATGAGCTGTTGCTTCTTCTGTTAGGTATTAGCTGGTATACCGTGGTTATATTTATGAATCTAAAAGCGAAAGCCGTTCGTATTCTATTGGCGAGCTGTGGCGTTAATCTATGCATTGGTATTTTGTATGCTTGGAGTGTCTTTAAAAATGCATTAGTGGTTGAGCAAGGCTGGACGAATGCAGAGGCCTCATTTCCTTATACGCTTTCAATTGTTGTACTCTCACTTGCAGTGTTGGCCGCTGGTGTCGTCCAAGATAAAATCGGTCCTCGCAAAGTCTTAATGACTGGCACCTTGCTGGCAGGTGCGGGGATGTTGTTGTCATCAGTGACGTTGTCACCCGTGGTGCTAAGTGTCACATTTGGTGTACTGACCGGCTGTGGAATCGGATTTGGCTATGCGTGCTTAAACCCAGTTGCAATGAAGTGGTTTCATCCATCTCGCAAAGGGATTGTGAATGGGTTAATTGCAACGGCGTTTGGCGTTGCTTCTATTTACCTTGCGCCACTCGTTACTTATTTAATTGAGCAATACGGTATTAATCAGAGCTTTCTGATTTTAGGCTTTGCGCTGCTGGCGATAGCTTTTCCACTGGCATGTACTATTGATAATCCGCCCAAAGGCTATGTGCCAGAAGCCCCCCAACAACCGAGTAATGGAATAAACGCGTCTGCAAGCAATGAACAGCCTACACTCGATGTTCCATGGCGTAGTATGGTTAAAAAGCGTGAGTTTTATATTTTGTGGCTAATGTATGCGTTTTCATCCGCCGCGGGCTTAATGGTGATTGCTAATATTACATCGATTGCTGCGATTCAGGCTGACATTACCGATGCTGCCTATTTGGTCGTAGCCCTAGCCATATTTAATTCAGGTGGACGACTGGCAACGGGGTTGTTATCAGACAAAATTGGTGGGGTCAGAACACTGACGCTGGCCTTTGCCCTGCAAGGTATCAACATGATGTTGTTTGCAAACTATGACAATAGTTTTTGGTTAATTGTTGGGG
>NZ_JAKJSI010000079.1:0-8763 GCF_050336695.1 Photobacterium minamisatsumaniensis
ATGAGAACAAAAACAAAAAGAAAGGAAAAATCAAAAACCAACTAATCCTTTCAGCTTTAGTTATTATTCTAGATTTAAACGTATAACCGATTGGAAAATAATTAATAAACTTCAATTTTGAAATCCTTCATTCTATCGGCTTCGATCAAATGGTTCCACCTAGATAGATTTTTTCTTTTAGTTAAAATAATGGAACGTTCAGACTTGAGACACAATTGATAATCATCAAAATTATCAGTATATACACAGGCTATTTGTTTAGCTTCAAACAACTCACTTTTATTACCCTTTAAATCAAGCTTAAGTGTACCTGTAAAAAAACCTTCAGAATTATAATCCAGCTTACTTGACTTAAATTCGACACCTAATAATGAAGATACAGCTTTAACAACAGGATCAATTGAAGCTGACACAATTATTACATCAATATCAGGATTACTTATATTAGTAATCAAACTATCATGAACATATATGATCTTTTTATCACATAAAAAATCTGAAGCAAATTCTTCGGCATACACATCTAAATTGTGTTTCGTCTCGCCTACAAGTGTCTTCAGTGCTGCTTTTCTTAAAGAAACTTTAAAATATCGATTTAATACCTTTCCAAAAATTGRAGTTAAAAATATAAGATAAATATAGCTAAATGAATTTCTATTCTTCTTATGATAATATTTAATATAATCAAAAGTTGTATTACTCTTATAAAGAGTTCCACACAAGTCAAAAATAACTATTTTACTCATCAAAAATTACCTTTTTGTATTGCCTTGCAATAGTACCAACATGATAATTATCTAAAGAATGAATAGAAAATTCTGTACTATCTGCTAATAATATTTTTTCATACATATCATTACTATCTTTAACTTTAAATAAATATCCATTTATTCCAGATTGTATAATTTCACTGTTTCCACCAGGACAATCAGAAGCAATGACTGGAGTATTTAAGACCAAAGACTCTAAAATTACATTTGAAAACCCCTCATATAAAGAAGACATAACTAAAAACTTTGCAGCTTTAATGTATGGGTAAGGATTTTCTACATAGCCATGAAAAATAACATTATCAGTAATATTCAATGAGCTTGTCAACCTTTCAAGTTTCAGTCTTAAACTACCATTACCAAAAATATGTAGTTTAGAAGTCTGGTTTACTTTAAGGTACTTTGAAAAAGCAATTAAAGTAGTTTCAATGTCTTTTTGTTGTTCTAGCCTACCAATAGTAATCAAATCTTGCTCATCAATAACTTGACTTATATCGACATTAGATAAGCTATTTACACGTTCATGATTAATCGGATTATAAATTAATTTAGCCTTTTTCTTTACAGTTGAGCTGTTTAGCATACTGACTAAATCTTTTCTCATATACTCAGACTGTACAACAATCTCATCAGAAAAGATTAAACTATATTGATATAAATATTGAATAAGTTTTTTTATTCCTTTGTGATTATTTAAATCAGTCGAAATTGTGTTACCAATTCTAGCTATCGTCTTACATTTATTTCGGAGAAATATATTAGAAAGAGACACAGCATGGGCCATATTTAATGTACCCATCATACTTGCAACCTGATACTTTCTTGCTAATAAATTTAGCTTCCAAACAGACTTAATGCCGGAGCAACCAAGCTCTATCACAGGAATAGCAGAATCCACATAAGACGCATTTTCCCCAGATTTGTTACCTACAAAGAAATACACCGTTGTTGTTTGCGATAAGTAATTCGCTAAAGTAATCATTACACGCTCCGCGCCCCCACCTCGAAAATCAGGTAACACAAACGCGATACTATTATTATTCATTAATTGCCTTAGTACTTACATGTAGTTTAAATAGTAATAAATATAAAATATGCACAGTTCCAATTTTAATCAAAAATGGTTCTTTTATTGTCATAACTAGCATAATCATTATAAAAATTGACAATAACTTATCAAGTTCAGAACGGCTGGTGAAACCTTTAAAGCATAAGCTTAAAATGAAGAACACAAATAGAAATGTGATAAAAACACCGAAGGAAAATATAAACTTCACATAACCTGAATCTGAATATTGATACAAGCCAAAATCTGAATAAGAACCTTGACCAAATAAAAACGTCGTAAGTGTATCAGGTAAAAATAGCATTTCTAATAAATGACTATTCGATTGATTAATTCGCCCCTCGGTGATAACAGAGAATAAATCACTTATCCATGGAAGAGTATTAGAAGAGAAGCTTCCCCCTGTCATATTATCCAATAAAGGAATAATAAAAGGCATTGATAATAATATTACCAGGAAGGAAAAAATCACTAAAATAGAGCCTTTTATTTTTTCCTTATTAAAAATAACAATTGAAACGAATAAAAATAAAATTACAATTAAAAGTCCAGTTCTTGCTACAAATGATACGGCCCCAATAGTAATGATAGCACAGACTAAATATAAAAGCTTACTGGCCGAACTTTTTGCCTTATTAAACAGATAAAGAGCACCGATACTTGTTATGGCTAACTGTACAGAATGATCTGCTCCCCCTCCGTTTGACAGCCCTCTTATTCTGCTCACTCTCATTGCATCAATATTGCCATAACTTGGAATAAAAGTATCAGAAAGAATACGTAACTGATGACTAGCTAAAAGTAAAAATACGGAAATAGATAAGATTAGACCTGCAAACATTAAGTACAATGCTATCGTTTCATCACAAATTTCCCTTTTTTGCAATAAATAGGAAAAATATACAGCACCGGGTATAAACTCAACAATATGTAAAAGCAATAAATATGGTAAAGTTAAATCATTTATATTATTAATGAGCGTTAGTAACGTAAAATAAAGCATCAATGTAACTAAAGCATAAACAGCCTTGTTTAACATCGACTTTAAATTCAGGTCTAAATTCGATACCAAATATAAGATAAAATAGACAGATACGATTTTACCACTACCAACTGGAAAAAAAGTAAATGTTATAGGAAACATCCAAAAAAAGAATAATAAAAAATTCTTCGCCTTACCCATTATGACCCAAAACCCTATTCATTCTTGAAGCCCAATTATAATATTCAATACAGATTTTCTGTGCTTTTCTTGCTTTTTCTTGTGCTTCTAACTGCTCTAAATTTATATATTTAACCTGATTAACCCAAGCATCATAATTATCATGAGGAGCAAAATAGCAAATTTCTTCGTTTAGTACTTCTCTTAAAATTGGTAGATCTGAGGAAATAATTGGCTTCATTGAAGTCATATAGTCAAACATTTTCATCGGTGATGTATATTTTCCTATATCTGTTTTATTACTCTTATTGTTATTATAACCTGCACACAAAACAGATGGTTGATTTGGCAAAAGACAAATATCAAATGTATTAATAGCATCGAATATATTCCTGTAAGGAATGTAGCCTCTAAAAATTACATTTTTCGAACACTTTCCCTGCCAATGTTTTATTTCGTCTTCTGAACCACCATATATATGATATTCAACATTTTCAAAATCTCCCAATTTTGACATAGCTGAAATAACTTCCATTCCTTTGCCTGGATAGAGTGAACCAACATAACCCAAGATTGTTGTGTTACTGCTCTCCTCTTTTACGCAATTAACAAGAGGGTTAACATCAGTAGCATCATGCTCAACTTGTATTTTGTCTTTTGCAATACCAAAAATATCTGAAAGGTCTTGCTTTAGCGCATCTGAAATTGCAACAAATTTCACCAAACGTCGATGATTGGCAATTAGCCGAAGTAATTTACCATCAACAGACTTCTCATGAGGTAAAGAATGCAATTCTAATATTGAATCCTTTCCAATCAACGTTGAAAGATATGCACCAATAACGGTACGAGAATATACCAAATCTGTTTTGTGTTTTATAATATGTAACATTGCCATTAAGTGGAATATTGCATATTTTCCTTTTAACGTACTAAAAAATGGTAGTTTTTTTATATTAAGATTGTTTTTAAGCGAGTAGTGTTGCTTTACATCAGACTCTATATAAAAATCTTTCCTATAAGGACATAAAACCTGAATGTCAAATCTGCTAGCAAGCTCATCACATGACTTGGCAACAAATATGCTTTCAGCACTTTTCGATGGAATAACTTGATTTGAAATATATGAGAGCTTTTTCATTACACAACTTGACCTGTTAAATATCTCTTTGAAATTTTAGATGCCCAAACAACTGAAATCATTAATGCTAAAGTGCACAAAATGAAAGAGACTTGAGGATATATTAATGATGATATATAGAATGCCAAAGGTACAGTAATACTATGATACGCGGAAACTTTCGTAAATGGCTCCACTTTAAAACAACGAATAAAATTATTATTTGTTGTCAAATATAGAAGTACTGTAAAAAATGCAAAAATCTGTACTAAATAACTTATTGATACTATTTTTTCAAAAACAAATAGATTTGGAATAAAATACATTACGAAAACAAAAGCAACATAGCCAGAGATAAGTATTATAAATGATATTTTTCTATACCTCTTAAAGATCTCATAAGCTTGTTTGAAATCACCATCTGAAATCTTCTTCCCAAAAATCGTCATCTGTGAATAAATAACTGATTCTGCTACGTTAAAACCTGCTTTTGCAAGTGTAAAACTAAAAATGATCTTACCCGCCAATTCTGGGTCAAAAATTTGAAAAGATATTAAGTTGAAACCATTCCAGAAAATAAAACCAAACCCCCATACTATGGAGACTTTTGAAAGTAACGGCCACAACTCAACAAAGACTTCTTTTGTGCTCGTTATAGACTTGACTAATAGCAGGTTACTTATATGTTTCTTCTCTTTACAAATGAGAATAAAATACAATGTAATATTGGATAGTATTAGCCCGATTGATATACTCAATAGACCTAAGTTATTATATAAACTAATCCAAATAACGAACGAGTTAATTAATGACGATATTAACTGAGCCTTATAAACAACGACTTGCTTTTGAGTGCCTTCCAAATAATATATCAATGGCGTTAACAATGTAAAAAATGCCATTGAAATAATTATTATCCACCAAGGCGTTTTCCAATCAATATCGCCTCTATAAGTACTATAAAATAACTCTCCACCATAACCTACAAAAACAAGTATAAATAAGGCTATAAACGAGAACCATTTAATACCAAACAAAATATAATCTTTTATTTTTTGTTTGGACTCATCTCTCCATCCATTTTTATTAACCTTATAAGAATGAGCAACAAATTGTTTCAGTGTATGACCGATTCCTAACTCAGCTAGTTGCTGCATTGCAAGCAAATTAAAGAATGTATAATAAAAGCTGATCTCTTCAAGGCTTAACTGTTTTGATACAACCAATAGTGTAATAGGGCCACTTAATATTTTAAGGCCACGTGCACAAACTGATAGTGATGCAATTTTAAATGATTTAGAACGCAAACTCGAACCTACAAATATAGTTTACGGTATGAGCTTGAGCTCATACCGTATTGCTTATTTCCACTCAATTAGATCGTTAGGCTCAATCCAAGCATCAAAATATGTACTGTTTTTACCATAGGAGTTATCAGAGAAATAGACTTTTCTACCAAGCAAATATGCAAGTATAAATCCATGTAAACGGTCAGTATAAACTATATCATGCGCTAAGAAGTATTGGATAGCTCTAAACATTAAACTCTGAGAATGTACTTTCCACTTCTCGTTAAGACGTTGGTTGACTATTGGCATTGGTTGTAACGTCTTAACTACCTTTAAAATCACATAATCATTTAATGAAATCATTTGATTCCAATCAAAGCTTCTTTTTCTAATATTATCTGCTGAGGAACTTCCTGAGCTTTCTAAATCATCTCGCTTTAGATAGAGAACTCTTTTAGCTTTATCATCTAAATCAAAAATCTCTAGTTTATCTACAAGTGGGTGTAAGCTATGAGCCATATCTGGCATCAAATGAACATCTCTCACCCATTCTTTCATTAACTCAAAGCTAACTTTATCCCTAACATAAAATGTTAAGTTGGGGTGTTCTTGAAATAACTTCAAGCTTTTTATTTTATTATCTTCGTTTTGATATTTCACTGTTTGAGGCAATATAATAATTTTCTTATTAGTATATTTTTTTACTATATCTTCTCTTAATTTCTGGTGGGTCGGATACAAATCCCCAAAGTTACCACCGCCATGCAATAATATCACATCACTCTCTTCTAATTTCTTAGGAGAATAATTGTCATAAAAAGCCCTATGGATAATGTTCACGCCATAGTCGTTGAAAAACTGCTCAGTACCTTGATAAATTAAGTGATCACCAACATTGTAATATAGTGGTACATCTAACAAGCATACCTTTTGACCTTTTAATCTTTCAGCGATCTCTTTGTGCTTTAGCTTTAATCGCTCCAAAGAATCAAACCATTTGGATTTATACATAATATCTTGTGAGTCCGCCATCAATTCTGTCTACTTTTCAATCAAAACGAAGGTTAAAACAAGCTACCGCCCTTAGGCTACGCTCCCACAAGCGCTATTCACAGGCAATTGTGCTTAACTTCTACTCAACCTTTATTCTAAGCATTATATGTTCAAGCAACTCTAACAGCAAGAACATATCACCCCCCCATAAATGAACTTGTTATTGCTTTGAAAAAAAGATACGAGCAAATAACCTCGTAAATGAAATGTGACCTCACATAAGATAAGCTTATGTTTTACTAAAGAATTAAGACACAAACCCCAAAAGCACTTTGGTGCATATAGAAACAGTGCAAATATAAAGTTAGTAATCAAATTAGCATATAATATTGAAACTTTTTATTTCAATATGCTTCCCCTATATCACGAAATATAATTAGGATATTCCCTTAGCCAACCATACAACACTAAGTGGTAGTTGATATTTTTGATACCAAGTAAGAGCTTGTTGGTGTTTTTATGGCGTTACTTCTTTAAGTTGGCCTCAGGGCCTTCTAAATCACCGCACACTTCACCTGTCGATAGATGATGAAAACAGAAATATGACTTAGACTGCTCATCTGGATCAAACCAATAACCCAAGCAACCTTAAGCAAGGTATAGGTGAAAATTTCTATAAATGCAGCAGAACTATCAACAGTATGGTCAACATGGTTTTAAGCATCAACTCTAGATTACCAACACAAGTCAATGTATCGACATTAATTACACTGCGCTAGCTACAATTAATGATATGGCGGGGTTTAAGTATTTGGGGAGAGGAAGAAAGAAAAGGGGGACAGATATCTTTATCTAACATTATTTTAAAAAACAAAGGCTCACACATTATCTCTATGCGTAAGCCCTGAGTCACTTCTTTACTCTACATGCCAACAGCAATTACTGCTTCAGCAATATGAGCAGACCACTTATCCGCAAGCTCATCAGTCTCAGCTTCTGCCATTACGCGGATCAGTGGTTCTGTGCCAGATTTACGCAGCAATATACGGCCAATTGGCGTTTCTGTGCCAACCCCCATGGCATGTTCGGCGTCTTTAACCGCTTGGATTACCGCTTCGCTTTCTAGCGGTGCGGTTTGGCTGTTGAAACGTACATTAACCAGCTTTTGCGGCATCATTGGCATTTCAGCCGTTAGCACATCAATGGTTTTACCAGACTCTACAACAACACTTAATACCTGAAGTGCGGCAACGATTGCATCTCCTGTTGTCACCAAATTACGGCAAATCACATGGCCAGAGTTTTCACCACCCAGCCACCAGCCCTTATCAAGTAATTGCTCCATTACGTAACGGTCACCCACATTCGCACGCACAAACGGAATACCCAGCTTAGCCAAGGCCACTTCTAATCCTAGATTTGACATTAGCGTACCAACAACACCGCCTTTTAATTGGCCGTTAATCAACGCTTGCTTGGCTAATATAAATAGGATTTGATCGCCGTCGATAACCTTGCCTTGGCTATCTACCATCATGATACGGTCACTGTCGCCGTCAAGCGCGATGCCCATATCGGCTTGGCTTTCTACTACCGTTTTCTGTAGTAAACCGGTCGATGTAGCGCCGCATTTGTCGTTGATATTCAAACCGTTTGGTTTATTGCCAATAACGGTAACATCTGCGCCCAATTCACTGAACACTTCTGGTGCAATGTGATAAGCCGCGCCATTAGCACAGTCAACGACAAGCTTCATGCCTGCAAGAGAGTGTTTCGAGGGGAAAGTTCCCTTACAGAACTCAATATAACGTCCTGCGGCGTCATCCATCCGTTGCGCTTTACCCAGTAAGTGAGAGTCAACACATTCGATGTCTTTGTCGAGTTCAGCTTCAATGGCTAATTCAACCTCATCCGGCAATTTTTCACCTTCTGCAGAGAAAAACTTAATGCCGTTATCGTAAAACGGGTTATGTGATGCGCTGATCACAATGCCCGCTTCTGCACGGAAGGTTTTGGTTAAGTATGCTACCGCTGGCGTGGGTAATGGTCCGGTTAAAATGGCATTAATGCCCGCCGCCGACAAACCGGCTTCAAGAGCCGATTCCAGCATATAACCAGAGATACGGGTATCTTTACCAATGATCACTTTTTTTGTGCCAAGTCGAGATAACACTCGTCCTGCCGCCCAGCCAAGTTTTAAAGCAAAATCAGGTGTGATTGGGTATTCACCCACTTTGCCGCGTACACCGTCGGTGCCGAAATATTTTCTAGTCATTGTCTTTTCTTTTTATGTTCTGTTATGTGGAATGTCTTTATTGGGTTCTGGGTTCTGGGTTCTGGGTTCTGGGTTCTGGGTTCTGGGT
>NZ_JAKJSI010000080.1:0-7979 GCF_050336695.1 Photobacterium minamisatsumaniensis
ACCCCAAACTCACAATGCTGACTGTAACCCCGAGCACCACACTACCACCAACTGAAATACAAGCTTGGCTTCGTGATTTCAGCAACTTAGTAAACACTGAAATCATAACGAACCAGCACGAAATTCAACAGTGCGGATTCATGAATTTGAGAGAGACAAGGCTATTTGTACCAATGAATATTGGTATGAGATTAAGGTACCCGCACCATTTCACGGAACGATTTTTACTGCATTGCGACCCACATTGAAACCTCTGAAAACCCAGCGGCAATGACACCTAAACCGTAAGAAATAATGGCATATAACGCTGCGTTAAGTGGTTAGCAACGCTACCACCTTACCTAAACCATTGTGCTGTAAACACTAAAGCCGAATCAAACCGAAAATGCCAAGCGTTGGGAATCCGTCTTAAACGCTTTGTTATACATATTGGATTGAAATGAAAAACCCACTCTCTGATCGTAAAAATGCCCAAGCGGCTAGATAACTAACGGCTTGGGCATAAACCCACCCCATACCCTTTTATCCCAACGGCGTTTCGACTACTGAGTGTTACCTTTTCGTCTAGTCCCCAAAAGAAACTAGCAGCTGAGAATACCAAGAATACTTTGCATTGAGGCAGCAAATGGCTAACTTCAAGGCTTGATAAGCGTACCCTTACAGTGAGGGCGTCGCCCTCTATTTTGAGCTTTTAGGTGCTCGTACTTTTTTGGGGTTCTGCCAGACTACCAAACGCATGGGTACTCAACAATACCATCCACGGTAAAACCATGGTTAATTAATGCCTGCCTAATTAAAAATGGCAAAGTATTGGCATCACTGGGATAACTTTTGAGTAATTCGTTTGCGTACGAGTCAATAAACTCGATCAACTCTTGGATATTCATTGTTTCTAGAATAGTTGAATTCCAAATAGCATCTTCAACACTACACTCTAACTCTTCATTTGAATGTTCAAATATTAGTCTATTCTGTTTAATGACTCGAAAAGAGTCTTTACCTTGATGGTGTACGACTAATTTGTATTGTGGAACTCTTTTTACAATCTTACCTCGATGATCTCGCCGAGGGTCATAAAAAGCCTGTGATAAAACAACCTTACCCTCAACTCGGAAAAATTGCTTTTCATAAGCTTTAGTATCCAATGACCAATAAACTTTATAAGTATTCCGTCTCAGTTTATGCCCATAATTATTCAAGAGTGGTAGAAGTTGTAGTTCTGTCCCCAACTTGCTTCCACGATTCCAAGCACTAACTATAGACTGTTGAGTTCTACATTTTTCTGCTATCTCTTTTTGTGTCCATCCGTCATGTAATGCAAGCTTAATTAGTTCCCTTGTCCATTTAAAAGGTTTCTTCTTTAAATTTTTACTGTTAATAATAGTTCCCTCTCGGTTTAGGAGGGAGAATACCCCCTCCAAATCTTATTCTATTTTTTTCCTTTATTAACAGGGTTCTCTGGATTCATTTGCCAGCCTCGATTTCCCTGATTTTTATCGTAAGTCTTATTTGTACCTGAAGTCCCTTTATTTTTGTTTACCATATCAGAATTGTGATTGCTTTGTTTAGTCATGCTATATCTCCATGTGTATAAGTGACTGAATAATAATAGCAATCTCAAACATTACAGCAATTGATACTTTATTGATAAACAATGATAGATGGTGATATTTTGTGATGTGAGACTATGTATAACGCCCTTGTGAAGTTGCCCGCCCCAAAACCAAAGCCTTGCCCCGTAAACACAAAAGCCAATTCATACTGAAAATGCCCCGTGTTAAGGGTCAACTTACACAGTTTGTTATATGAGAACAGAAATCAAAGCGGCTTGGCCGCCCCACCGAGACAGCAGGAGATACAACCCAAGACCACGATACTAACTGTAACCGCGAGCACCACGCGACCGCCAACTGAGATACAAACTTGGCTTCTTGATTTCAGCAACTTAGTAAACACTGAAATCATAACGAACCAGCACAAAATTCAACAGTGCGGATTCATGAATTTGAGAGAGATAATGCTATTTATACCAATGAACATTGGCATGAGATTAAGGTTTACCGCACCATTTCACTGACCGATTTTTACTGCATTGCGACCCACGTTGAAACCACAAAACAACCAGCGGCAAAGAGACCTAAACCGTAAGGAAAATCGGCATATAACGCTTGCCATAAGGTGTGCCCCACCTAACCAATAAAGCGCGACGGACTTCATACCAAAACCGCCGAGTGTAATGCATCACCTTGATGGCTTTGTTATGTTTTTGAATTTCATACGATCTTTGTACTTTTCTTTTTGCTGAGGTGACATCGACTTCCAGATCAGTTTTTGTGATTCAGAATCCATATTTAAGAGTTGATACTGATTGTAAGAACTGCGCAAATTAACGGAGTATTGTTCAGGCTTAAAGTCGACCTCAAATTTTGTTAACTCTTTGAACAAAAGACTTAAGCATTCAGGATCGACGCCATGTTTACTTTTTATATCTTTCGCTTGACGGTGAATGAAGTCTCGTCTTTTTAAATGAATACTCCATAGTTTTCTTAATGGCTCCAAACTCATGTCAATTTGCTTATTTTTTAGCGCCTTTTCAAGAACTTTTCGCCTATCATCTAATGCAGTAACTTGTTCTTCATTTTCATCAAACACCACAATTTCTTCAAATCGAAGTATGCATGATGACCCAACCCAAAGAGATTTGCTGGTTTGCTCATTATCAATTTTATAGTGGTAACGTAATTCATCATGTTCACAAAGCTCACACTGTTCGTAGGCCTCACCATAATCAATAACATCACCAGAGAAAAGCCATTCACTAAATGCAACTTTGAACTCATCTGAAATGCTGAGTGGTAAGATATTCTCGATAGACTTTTCTAACCAGGGATTCTTCCTTTCCTTAGTCATCGACATACTCCATTAAAAAACATAACGTCTAACATAAGTTGCACCACGGCTAACCCACCAAGTACACTAAACTTCATACCAAAACTGCGGAGTAAAACGTGTCAACTTGATGTTTTTGTTATAAGAAGGTCTACAGATCTCGCATCTCAATTATTAACTTTTTAAGTGCACTATCTTGTACATTTTCAACGAATTCTAAATCATGATCTCCATGTAAACATGCAATTACATAATCTACTATATAATCATCTAGCTTAAGCGTCTGACGAATTGTTCCGTCATTATTACCAATTCTAATCATAGGCATTGAACCCGATTTTTCTGGGGCTTCTAAAACAATCCAATGATTTGTAAAAGAATTCATTTTCTCACATTGTTCACCTAACATAATCAATTCATTATCAGTTAGGTCACTAACATCACCATTTTTTGCTTGTCCTAATATTGCCTTATTCACTCGTTCATCAGTATCGTTAAAAACAATTGAAAAATCAGCACCAGTTATACTTTCAGCTGAATTACGCCCTCGATCATTTACTACTGTTGGAATAAATGTAATTTCTCTCTCAATACCATTAACTTTAAGCCTAAAGCTTCCTATTAATCGAGCAAGTAAAGCGGTTACATAAGCCGGCTCTTGAGAATAGTTTTTACGCGTAATTTTTCTTGCCGCTTCTCTTATATGCTCTCTAACCTCTGAAAACGAGTCATTCTGAACAAAACGTAACATTTAACTTCCTTCTTATAACGCTTAACATAAGTTGCGCCCCACGGTGCTAACCAAGTACGCTGAATTCCAAACCAAAAATGCCGAGTGTAATGCGTCAACTTGATGTTTTTGTTATGCCATTAGCGCTCACTGATTGCAACTTTACCTGCCAGTCCTATAAGCAACACACCTGATACGCCTTCAAGAACCCTTGAATAGCGCTGGGAATTGGGTCTACTAAACACCCAACTTCCAACAGACGCATACAGGACATTACATAGAGTCGCCAAGCCACTAAACAATAATCCAAGTATTAACAATTGCACCGAAGCTGAGCCGGTCGATGTATCGATGAATTGAGGCAAAAATGAGAGGAAAAATAGCGCTACTTTAGGGTTTAACACACTAACAACAACACCTTGTATAAATACGTTTCGACTTGTTTCGGTGCTTTCACTTACAACGATCTTGCTGCCTCCGCGCCACATCGAAAGTAAAGATTGAACACCTAAATACACAAGATAGGCAGCACCTAACCATTTCACAACACTAAAAGCTAAAGCAGAGCTCAGTATTATCGCGGATAAACCCAAACATGCAGCTAATGTATGCACAAAATAGCCGACCCCTAACCCAACAGCAGCTTTCATTCCACTTGCCATTTTACCCTTCATTGTGTTCGAAACAATGTAGATTACGTCTGGCCCCGGTATCATATTGATCGCCAGACAAGCGACCAAGAATAATAGTAATGAGTTTAAATCCATTTCTTTTCCTCCATGTTAAACGCTCTGGGGCATAACGCCCTTGTGAAGTTGCCCGTCCCAAAGCTAAAACCTTACACCGTAATCACATAAGCTAACCCTTACCGAAAATGCCACGTGTTAAGGGTCAACTTGCACAGTTTGTTATATGAAAACTTAAATCAAAGCGGCTTGGCCGCCCCACCGAGACAGCAAGGAGTCACTCAAAAACCTCGATGCCGACTGTAATCGTGAGCGCCGCACTACTAACAATTRATTACCTTACTTGGCAGTGTAATTTCAGCAACTTAGTAAACGCTGAAATCATAGCGAACCAACACGAAATTCAACAGTGCGGACTCATGAATTTGAGAGAGACAAAGCTATTTATRCCAATGAATATTGGCACGGAAATTAGGTTAACCGCACCAATTCACGGAAAAATTTTCACGGCATTGCGACCCACATTGAAACCTTTAAATACTCAGCGGAAAAGAGACCTAAACCGTAAGAAAAATGGCATATAACGCCTTGGCATAAGGTGCGCCAACGCTGAAATTACAAAACCAATTATACTTCAAACCAAAACCACCGAGTGTCAGGCGTCACCTTAATGCCTTTGTTACCCGGCCGTTCGACTTGGCTAAAGCAGCTTGCCTGCCATGATGAAATGCAATTAAAAAAGACGCTGATTAAGCGCGACAAACACTCAACTCAAAGCAGACAAATTCAAACCTATAACCACGAAAATTACTGCGCGTTTACCCACAAAATAGCGGCTACGATGAAGTTAGCACTATGGTTTACCTAGAAAAGGTGAACCAGAAACGTGCGCGAATACGGATAAAAAGGCAGCCCAAACTAAAGCCGCGAACAGCGCCAACAAAGTTACATTGTCACTACAGCCACCAAAATGTAACCACTGCCCTGCCCCACGCACCGACCACAATATTGAAAGCGGCATTCCTCGATGATGGTGCGGCAATAGCTGAGAAATTTAAGAACTGGTAAGTACGCGGAGCATCAACCGCCACGGCCGAACCATGGTTAAAACCAAATAAAGAAGTTGACGCGGTTATCAGCGAACATTCACGTAAGTCGTTGAGATATTTAAAAATAAGAAGCCGCTATGAACAACGAACGATTCTTACTGCATACGAATTTATCTGGAATTGAGCAACTCACAGCGACAGCGGAGTTAAGTACACAAAAAGAACTGAACCTAGTCGGGTAACGCCCAATTAAGTCGCTGACAACGCTACCAATACACTCAATTTAACCACCATAATCACACAAGCCAAACTGAGTTGAAAATGCCACGCGTTGGCAGTCTACTTGAATTGCTTGTTATGTTGAGGCTACCCGCTGATTTTCTTGGACATATTGAAACCTGTAATCTTAAAGCCAACATCCTTATATAACTTAAGCGCTCGTTCATTGTGATAGGCGACTCTAAGTTTTATTTGGTTGATTCCAATACTTTGTAGCTGAGTTTCCAACGCGGAAATCGATTGAGTACCATAACCAGAACCTCGATACTCATTCGAAACATAGAAGTCATATATAAAGGTGGATTTATCACTGCGGTTTATTGAATGCCAAAGATAACCCACGAGCTGAAATTGACCATCGATTTCAGCATCAATGCATAATAGCGAATGCTCATTACCCTCAAGTCCGTCGGGAAAGCTACGATGTAGTTCTTTCTTTGCTAATTCGACAGCAATCTCTAAAGAATGCCCATAATTTTTAGCAATTTCCTGACTATAATCGTCAATAAAATACTGACAATATGCTGGATATTCTTCTTGGCGCATTTCTCTAACTACTACCATATTCATCCTTTATAAACGGTAAATTCAATCCGCAACATAACGCCCTTGTGAAGGTGCCCGCCCCTAAACCAAAACCTTGCCCCGTAAACACAAAAGCTAATTCATAGTGAAAATGCCGCGTGTTAAGGGTCAACTTGCACAGTTTGTTATATGGAAAACTGAAACCAAAGCGGCTTGGCCGCCCCACCGAGACAACAGGTGAACAACCCCAAACTCACAATGCTGACTGTAACCGCGATCACCACGCTACCAACAATTGATTACCTTACTTAGCAGTGTGATTTCAGCAACTTAGTAAACACTGAAATCATAACGAACCTGCACCAAATTCAACAGTGCGGATTCATGAATTTGAGAGAGACAAAGCTGTTTATGCCAATGAATATTGGTATGAGATATAGGTTAACCGCACCATTTCACGGAACGATTTTCACTGCAGTGCGACCCACATTGAAACCACAGAACAACCAGCGGCAATGACACCTAAACCATAAGAAAAATTGGCATATAACGCCAAGCTAACGTGCCCGAAACCGTGGCATACACTTTTGCGAAGCAAAAATGCCATGCGTTTTGGGTCACTGTTGAGCGCCTTGTTAGGCGATGCCTCGATAGTTGCACGTCCCTAGCTCATTGGATATAAGCCCAAAGCCTTTATCTACATATAGGCAGAATACTGCTCGAACGACATCGACTGGTACTGCCAAAGATTGTGCTAGTTGAATACCATCTATAGTAACACCAATATCACAGTTCTCGACAAGGCTATATAGCTCAGACATGCTAGATTGTTCTTCATACAACCTAGCCAAAAAGAGGATGAAAGTGGGGTCAAAGGACTCAATTCCTTGAGCAAATGGGCTTCCCATTGCCATTCTTCTTTTTAAATATCCTTCAGTCTCGAACAAAGCAAGTGTGCGAGCATATTGTATGTAGATATCTTGAGTAAGGTTATAGTTCTCGTCTTTCAACTGGTCATAAATTGCTTTGGTTAACTTCGACGAGTTTTCACAATTCGCACTGATAGGATCTTCCAGATTATTAAGTCTACGGTTAATTTCAACGCCATCAATTTCAGATTGAAGTTGCAAAAATATAGCTGCTATAGGATTCCATGCAGAAGAAACCCTTACCGCTTTCAAAAACCAATCAACTTTACTTTCCACTCTTGCTCCTTATTTGCCTAACGCCCTTGTGAAGTTGCCCGCCCCTTAGCCCAAACATTACACCGTAATCACAAAAGCCAATTCATAGTGAAAATGCCGCGTGTTAAGGGTCAACTTACACAGCTTGTTATATACCTTACGACTTACCTAAGTATGGGGCTAGAATACTACTGACTTGCTCGCGACAAAGGCCGATTTCAACACTAATACCAGCCTGTTTTAAAATTTCGATTCCTCGACCACTATTACGAGCATCAGGGTCAAGAATAGAGACCACCACATGCTTAATACCAGAGCTTACCAATATACTTGCRCAAGCAGGTGTTCGYCCAACAAACGAGCAAGGCTCTAGTGTTACATATGCTGTTACACCATCCATTGAACCTGAATATGCCTTGAGAGCTTGAACTTCAGCATGATTACCACCTATAGCCTGTGTAAACCCCTCTGAAACGATTGAGTCATCTTTAACCAATACGCAACCAATTGGAGGGTTAGGAATACACTTAGGCAATGCTTGCTTTGATATTTCTAATGCTCTAAGCATGAACTTTTCAGACATTTATTTCGTATTCCTTTTATCGGGATATAACGCCCTTGTGAAGTTGCCCGCCCC
>NZ_JAKJSI010000081.1:0-7022 GCF_050336695.1 Photobacterium minamisatsumaniensis
ATTCTTGGGTTCTATATCTAGTATTGTTGCATTTAAGTAGAATTAAACCTTATCATGCTTTAAGTTTTATTGTTATTTCATCTCGTTTTTAAATTTTTAGAACTATATCTTATAAATAAATTAGCGTTGATGCTATGATATGAATGAAATATATAATTTGAAAAAAATGTATTGCTATATTAATTCATTACTATCGTTTTGTTATATAAATAGCAGTTTTAACCATAATCTGATGGCAATTAAAATGAAAATCCCTTTTAGATGTAATTTAATGTTATTACTTTTTGTTTCGCAATCACATGCTGTTGAAATAATTCAAAATAAGAATGGTCGAGTTTTTTTTGGCTATGATAACGGAGAGGTAGCAACAAACTTTGATCAAGATAATCAATTGCAAAAATTAAGCTGGGAATATGCTGATAACCCTAATGCTATTATTTCCAATAAGCCTTRTGTTTTTGAACATCAACTTATCAGTGGTACCCAATTTAAATTTTGTATAACTTCAATTTTAAATGAAAAAAGCTGTTCTTCTCTGGTTAGAGCCCCTTTTAAAGCACCTGAATTGCAGGTACAGAATCAGGATATGGCAGTTAATGAAGCAACATTGGAGCTTACTGTTCTTGCGCCTGAAAAATTAGCGATAGGAACTGAGCCAGTTACTCTGGTAAAATTTGAAGTTAATGTTGGCATTTCTGAATTCGTATATATCCAACACGAAGATCAATTTGGAAATATTCGGGATAATACAACAACTTACGACACAGTAAATTCGTATTTAATGGGCAGTGCATTAACTGATGACTGGACTAGTTTTAAAGCATGCGCAATTGGTGGTTTCGATTATTCAGAACCGACTTATATTGAAACTTGTTCTCCTGTGTACGCAGTGCCTTTTACAGAGAATAGTCCTATATTTGGTGAAGAAACAGAGGAGAGTAAAGACTTTTTGACTCAAAGTGATATTTTTATCGCAGATCAGGGAGGGGTGTCTGCTATAGGCATTTCTGAAAGCGACTATATTGGAACATTAGGTGAGGATAATTGGGTTTCCGACTTTAAAGAAGTTGATAAGATTCAGGTCTACACTGGAAATCACTATCTTTCAGGAGATAGGCTAATTGAAGCTCTAATAGTACACTACCGAAATGGTACTTGGAAAAGAATTGGCTCTGAACTTGGAGGGTATCGTGAACACTTTGAATATGAAGTACCGGAGTGCCATACAATAAGTTCCGTTAAAGCTTGGTCAAAAGATGTTAGTACTAACTCATTTGGAACAGGAATAAAGCCTTTTATTGGTGGAATTCAGCTAATCACTAAAAGAGATGGATGTTAAATTTTCTGCTATGATCTAAAAGAGGGGACAAAGTGTAGCTCACAACCGTGCCCCTCTTTTAATTAGAAAAACTCTTCCTTTGATTATAACAATATGATCACCAATAATACTTATTGGTGTGTTGTAATATATTTATCTGGCCTCAGGTTGTTTTTAATAGTTTGTACTTGTGTTCAGGTCATCCCTATATAATACCAATCACACTAATTAATTGTTCAATATAGCCCAACGTCTTAAACAAAGACTTTTGACTCGCTCTGTATCAGCTCGAAATATATTCCATGCCTTGCCAACAGAGTCCACTATATCTTCGTAATTTGCAAAGCATCGGTTGGCAAGTTCATGCTGCGTCAGCCAGCTCTACACTTGCTCTGCTGTATTCAATTCTGGTCGTCGTATTTCGTTTCCCAAAGCGCTCTTCATCGTGAAACCACACTAAAACGTTATTAAATGAATACGTCCAGATATCTTAAGGGTCGTTTCTATTTTTAATTTTTTTAAACCTTCTTGATCTTCATCTGACTGCTTCGAGTGTTTATATCGCGTTGTGAATCAGACTAACCCATGTTTTTCAGTATGTTATAGATGGTCGATAGACTGTAGATAACATCAAATTCATCCTAGATATATTCAATAATATCAGTCCCTTTAAGCCTCTCACCATCGGATTTAATTGTATTGGAACTAATGTACTGCTTTATCTGTGACACCAATATGAGGTTTCTCTGTGGTCAACTAATATTGGCCACAGTTTTAGAGTCTAACAACATTTCGGCTAACTCTCGGTAGCTGATACCGTATTTGCAGTACCAGCGCACAGCCCAAAGAATGATATCATCGGTGAAGTGGTGACCTTTAAAGTCTGACATGTGACTAATTCCATTTAGGCATTTATTCCTAGCATGCCTGAACCATCAAACTTTGCCACGGAGCCTGTAATCCACACGACAAACTACTTACTAATGGGATCTCATCACAACAATCATACCGAATTAGGTAAACCTCAAATTAATATATTCTGTGAACTTGAACCGATAAAATAAATATGCATCATGTCTCATTTCTGGTGTTCATGGTAGCTTTATCTTAGTTATCAGTAACGCAGGTGTGCAATACGTGGACAATACCCTTATAGGAAGTAATGAGGCATTAAGAAAGTCTAGTTCTATGGATGATTTTAAATTTGACCTTAATTAGGACTAGATACATCAATGGACAGGTTGATTACTTATCGCGACGTCATTTTTTCTGACTGGATAGATAGATGAATCGCTCCCCCAATACTTTGGATATCACTAAAGTGGTCGCTACACTAATAATTGGAAGTCAATAGAAAAAATTCAATGAAGATAAAAATCAGGTTAGTAGTCGATTTGTAAATCATCTTTTTATTAAAACCCTAACAATCATATTCAAATGGAGTACTCTAAATGAAAAATGCTTTTATCGCTTCTACTTTATATTTAATATCATGCAATACTTTAGCTGACATTACTGTTGTTGATTTTGTATATATGGCTCATCGTCAAAATATGGAAACGGTTAATGAACACAGGGCAATACATGCTCCTTGTTGGAAGGAATATCCTGAGCTGAGTGGTTGTCATAGTGGTAATCAGCTCTTACTCCCCTTTCTAGAAGGGGTAACTATAGAGGATAGTTCATCAACGCTTATTTCTACTTCATCTAACTTAGGTTATGTTATACGTCAAGCTTCTTTTGAAGCTCGGTTAGCTGTAGGGGAGGAAGGGGAGGACTTTGTTTACGATCCAGATTTTACCCATACTATCTATAAAATAAAACCATTTGATTTTTATGATGTGACTGGAACCCTAGAAGATGCAATCACTAACTCTAGTGGAGAGCAAAAAAATTATTTAGAAGCTTTACTTAGATATTTTGATTTTAGTCTTAGCGGAGTAGGTAGAGGAGCGGAATTATATGTGAACTATTATTATGGGTTAGATCACACGCAAATTAAACAATATGCAACCATAACCGGAGAAATGTTGATAGAACATGGTGTTGAAGATGGTTCCATTTTATTGAATCCAAGTTTCTGGGATGATAAATGGGTAAAGAATACTAGATATAATTTTATATTTGAGGATGAACAATCTAAGCCATCTCCTTATATTTATCCACTTGGATATAACGATAGACATGTAGTAGAATTTTTAGCAGACGAGCCCGATGACTTCAGGTATTCAGAACATGCTAATATCCCCAAGCTTCCTTTAGTTTCTACCAGTTGTTATACAACTGTTACAAATATACATGAAAGCTGCGGTAAGCTCGCAGGAGTACATTTTTCTTGGCCACGCCCATAAAATATCCCCAATTCACATCAGAAGGGAATTGGTCAAGGGGGGGATTCCAACGGAACTAAAGTGTACGTTTTGCCAAGGTGAGTTATACAAAATCGGTGGGGATGTCAGTGAAAAGCTTGAGTTCATCCCCGCTGTATTGAAAGTACTGGAATACGTTCGCCCCAAATATAGCTGTCGGCAATGCGAGAAAAATGCACAAAGCGTTGATATCAAACAACAACCAGCACCGACAGCTCTTATCCCGAAAAGCTATGCCACAGAAAGCTTGCTTGCCAATATTATCCTCGGTAAATACCAATATTCCTTACCTCTTTATCGTCAGGAAACGCTGTTTTCACAGGTGGGAATCGATCTACCAAGAACCACAATGGCGCGTTGGGTTATGCAGGTCAGTGAGTGCTTTACACCTCTGTACCAACGGTTAAAAGAAGCATTACTTAGTCAAAAAGTCGTGCAGGCAGATGAAACGCCACTCAATGTTCTAAAGGAAAATAAGCAATGTTATATGTGGGTTTACTGCTCGGGGGCTTACTCACCCAAGGCATCCCTTGGAGGTGTGAAAAACATCGTGCTGTTCGACTACCAAAACAGTCGGCCACGGCTTGCCCAACGGCTTTCATTAGGACATATAACGGCTATTTGCAAACGGATGGTTATAAAGCTTATGACGGTCTAGCTTATGTTGAGCGTCTGGGTTGCAGGGCGCATACGATACTAATTAAAAATCGAATGTAAAAATATAAAGTGCCGCCTGACGGCCGACACTTTAGATATTGATTTTGTTTATGTTAAAGGATGTGTATGCATTATAGTATTACTATTAGCACAAACTACTTTGTTTTGAATTAAACTGAAGACCACTAAGGAAAGGTTTTATATTCCCCCCCCACTTGTTTGTGCTAATGTCTTTTTCCCAAGCGGTTACTCTTCTTATTACCTGACACTTTGGTACTTCATATACAAAGTGCTCACGATACCCTCCAAGTTCAGAACCATGCCTTTTCCAAGTGCCATCTCGGTAGTGTACTATCAGCGCTGCTATTACCTTCTCTCCTGAAAGGTAGTGATTTCCAGTGAAAATCTGGACCTTATCAATATCATTTAAATCTGAACCATAAGTATATTTACCTATTGTACCAAGGCTACCATATCTTGGAGAATCAAAGCCTGACACATAAGTACCATGATAGGAAATCAGAAGGTCTGCAGCATTATAAAATTTTTCCTTTACCTTAGTCTCTTCACCATATATCTCGCTAGAGTTACCTGCCCAGTCTAATCCAGTGCAATTAATTTCAGATAGATTGTCACCACATGTAAAGTGCCATTTATTTCGCTGATCTTGGGTTGTATATTTTTCCGAGATAGTATTACCCAATCCTTCATTCATAGCGTTTACGGTATAACCGTTGTAGTCTTGTTCTACTGTCCAGGTAAAGACGCCCGCGAGGTTATTCTCTTCTGCATATTTCGCTTTTTGGTGTGCAGTACGCAGTGTATCACCACTGTAGTACACACCCGACGTTTCGTTATAATAGTAGTCAGCATTATTTCCATGATCAGTAAATAGTGTAAAGCCGTTCTTGCCTTTCAGGTTATAACCTGCAATGTTGGAATATAGATCGTAACTTTCTACCACGGTCGCCTCATGGCTTCCAAAAACTGGAGTATCCGTAACACCTTTGGCTGAATAAGGATTACCTGGAATATAGATACTAGCAGCTTGTTTACCCCGATGATAATTTGCCACTCCTAACATGATGCGATCGGATTCAACGCCGTAGCTTTTTAAGATTTTTATAGCGTTCTCAGCACTGTTATACAAGCCATCTGGACTTGGAGTTGCACCATAAAGGTTGGTTTGGTGGCCAAGCTCACCCTGAGTGAATGCCCCCCAGTAATCGTAGTTCATCAAATAGATGTAATCGAGGATCCCGTTCTCACCTGCTAGAGTATTATAGTTATCAGCACCGATTAATTCCATGTATTGCTGAGTCGCGCCAACAGCAGATGAAATTTTGATGTCATGTAAGTCAGCATTGTCCAGTGCAGTACGCATTTCTTGAATCAACGTGATGTAGTTTTCAGCATCATCTGGGCTATGGGCTCCTGATTCACCGCCATGACCAGGATACTCCCAATCGATATCAACACCGTCAAAGTCCCATTTCTTGATGAATTTCACGATCGAGTTGACAAACACTTCACGGCTTTCTGGGGTTGCGGCCAGGCGGTGGAATGGTTCAGATAGAGTCCAACCACCGATACTTAGTGCTAGTTTGAGATCCGGATTGTGCTTTTTAAGCTCTAACATCTGGCCCAGTAGGCCACGGACATTGCCTGGGTTTAGGCCATTGTAATTATCCTTACTAACGCCGTCGTAGAGGTCGTTCCAACCCATATCATCTTGACGTTGGCTGATGCCGCTTTGCAAGCCTCCCCACATATCCAGTACGGCAATTTCATGTTCGTCTAGTTCAAGTTCTTCACAAGCTTGCTCGACAGTTTCTGCTTTTGAACCTTGGTCACCACAAATTCCCAAGAAAGAGTAAACCAGCTTACCGTAGGCCGTCGGATCGATAGATTCTAGGCTGAATTGTCGGTCGTATTGGGCCCAGTCTGACACATAGCCAGTCACCATCTTGCTTGATTTACGCTCAACGACTGCTTCAGCAGCCATGGTGCCGTTCTTGATATCCCCTTCATCGTTGTAAACCACTTGTTGTTGAGTTATGCCTTCAACAGTAGTCTCATAATCGAAAGGTGGTGGTGGTGTTATACCTCCTGTTAAAGTCACGCTACGAGTGGCACTTTCGCCCGTTGGAAACTCGCCTGATAGTACAGTCACTTTCGCTGTAATCAACTCTTGTTCGGCAACCATTTCAGGTGGAACCACCATTTCACCTGAAATGGTTGCTTTATCTGAACTTGGGTCGTGGTTAATCAAAGTAAACGCATCACGTCCCTGGCAGCCGACTATTAGCTCATCAACATAATAACATGCTACCCATGGTACCTCGGCCCAATTCATATCAAAGGCAATTTCAACATTGCTACGTTCTTGTTCTGCTAGGGTACGATAATCTAATGTTATCGGAACACTAGCAGCATGCGCGTTTACAGCCATTAAAACAGCTATGGTAGTGAAACTTAACTTTCCAATTTGTATTTGATTCATTACAGCATGATCCTTATTTGTGGTGTACATTTTTTTCAACGCGATTGTCTCTTTGTCTAGGCAATGCTCACTTAAAAAGACCTTAAGTTCACGTTATATTTGTTTTTATCGTAACTATTTAAGAAAAAGTTCTAAAAGTGATAATTTTCCTGAGTATTTGTGCTGTGTATAAATG
>NZ_JAKJSI010000082.1:0-6605 GCF_050336695.1 Photobacterium minamisatsumaniensis
GTTCATGTTCATATAACAAGCTGTGTAAGCTGACCCTTAACGCGCGGCATTTTCACTATGAATTAGCTTTTGTGATTACGGTGTAATCGTTGGGTTTTGGGGCGGGCAACTTCACAAGGGCGTTATATGCCATTTTTTCTTATGGTTTAGGTCCCATTGCCGTTGGTTGTTTTGTGGTTTCAATGTGGGTCGAAATGCAGTAAAAATCGCGCCGTGAAATGGTGCGGTTAATCTTCATCTTATGCCAGTATTCATTGGTATAAATAGCATTATCTCTCTCAAATTCATGAATTCTCACTGTTGAATTTTGTGCTGGTTCGTTATGATTTTAGTGTTTACTAAGTCGCTGAAATTACGTGGTCAAGTTTGTATTTCAGTTGGCGGTAGCGTGGTGCTTGGGGTTACAGTTAGCATCGCAGTAATGGGTTGTTTTTTCTGCTGTCTCGGTGGGGCGGCCAAGCCGCTTTTTGTTCAGTATTCATATAACAAACTGTGCAAGTTGACCCTTAACACGCGGCATTTTCAGTATGAATTGGCTTTTGTGAATACGTCGTAATGTTTGGGTTTCGGGGCGGGCAACTTCACAAGGGCGTTATATGCCATTATTCCTTACAGTTTAAGTGTCATTGCCGCTGTTTGTTTTGTGGTTTCAATGTGGGTCGCGATGCCGTGAAAATTGTTCCGTGACTTGGTGCGGTTTACCTAAATCTCATGCCAATATTCATTGGTATAAATAGCTTTGTCTCTCCCAAATTCATGAATCCGCACTGTTGGTTTTTGTGCTGGTTCGTTATGATTTTAGTGTTTACTAAGTCGCTGAAATTACGTGGTCAAGTTTGTATTTCAGTTGGCGGTAGCGTGGTGCTTGGGGTTACAGTTAGCATCGCAGTAATGGGTTGTTTTTTCTGCTGTCTCGGTGGGGCGGCCAAGCCGCTTTTTGTTCAGTATTCATATAACAAACTGTGCAAGTTGACCCTTAACACGCGGCATTTTCAATATTAATTGGCTTATGTGATTACGGTGTAACCTTTAGGTTTAGGGGCGGGCACCTTCACAAGGGCGTTATGCAAATGGAGGGTTAATGGGTAAATTGGAAATTACGGGCTTTGCGCCATGGCCAACTATACCTATTGGAAGTCAATTCTTAAGCTGTACTTTTTTGGTTCGAATATTTTCAGGGATAGACAGTAGAGAAGATCTGGTTGTTTTATTTTTATTCCTAGTTATCAATTTGGTTTTTTCATTTGATCGTACGCAAATAGCAATGCTCATCGGTATTACAAAATATAGGTGGACGTATATATTAACTAGTACTTCAGCATTTTTAATGATGAACTTATTGGTTGATTACGGTCTTGAATTAGTAATGATAATTTTGTTTGGGCTATGGTTTTGTTTTAGTATTTTGTATACAAGAAATGTGTATAGGCTTTACCATAACGTGTTACCGTAAAAATGAGCATAACAAACTGTGCAAATTGACCCTTAACACGCGGCATTTTCAGTATGAATTGGCTTTTGTGTTTACGGGGCAAGGCTTTGGTTTTGGGGCGGGCAACTTCACAAGGGCGTTATATGCCATTTTTTCTTACGGTTTAGGTCTCATTGTCGCTGGTTGTTTTGCGGTTTCAATGTGGGTCGCAATGCAGTAAGAATCGTTCCGTGAATTGGTGCGGTTTGCTTTAGTCCCATGCCAATATTCATTGGCATAAATAACCTTGTTTCTCCCAAATTCATGAATCCGCACTGTTGGTTTTCGTGCTGGTTCGCTATGATTTCAGTGTTTACTAAGTGGCTGAAATTACATTGCTAAGTTAGTTTATTCGTTGGCGGCAGCGTGGTATTCACGGTTACAGCCAGCATTGTGAGTTTGGGGGTTGTTCACCTGTTGTCTCGGTGGGGCGGCCAAGCCGCTTTATATTCAGTTTTCATATAACAAACTGTGCAAGTTGACCCTTTACACGTGGCATTTTTAGTCTGAGTTAGCTTGTGTGATTACGGCGTAATGTTTGGGTTTGGGGCGGGCAACTTCACAAGGGCGTTACATGCTCACTTAGTTAACAAAGGAGGTTAAATGTCAGTTTCATCAGAGAATTTTAAGATAGCAATGAAGGAAGCCGGTGAGATTCTGGATTGCTATGATGAAATAAATAAAAACTCAAATAAACAGAGTCCAACCCCAGAAGCATTAAAGCGAGCAACGTTAATTCTTATTCTTACCGCATGGGAAACATACATAGAAGACGTTGCTGAAGAGATCTTCAAAAATAAGTTTGGCGTGCTATTGGGAAGTCATGCAGGCGGCTTTGTCGAAAAGCAATTTAAGCAAGAACTTAACCAGCTCCATAATCCAAACTCCCAAAAAGTGAGAAAACTCTTTTTCGATTTTTTGGGTGTTGATATAACAGCAAGTTGGAATTGGGCTAATTATAATTCTGAGCAAGCCAAAACGGTTCTTAATCGTTGGCTAAAGCGTAGAGGTGAAGCTGTTCATAGAGCACGAACTGATTCAAGCTGTGCTCATGTAGTCAAGCGAGATGAACTTAATAAATGTATACGCTTCTTTAATGAACTTGTTGATGTGACTGATAGGACATTGTTTGAAAGCAGCATGTAACAAAGGCATTAAGGTGACGCTTTACACTCGGCGGTTTTGGTTTGAAGTGTAATTGGTTTTGTAGGTTCAGCGTTGGCGCACCTTATGCCAAGGCGTTATGTGGCAAAGTTGGTGTAGCTTATACAGTATTTCATTTTGATGTGGAATTCGGTAGTTCAGATAGCTAAACTATAGAAAATCCTAATAAAAATGGACTATAAGTGGCATTTTCAGAATTCGAATTGAAGAAGCATGAGAAAGAGGTATCAGCCTTTATTGAGAAGAGGAGACCACCTGTTCACGTAAGAAATGAAGTTGACTTATCTTTCAGGATTGAAAACCAAAGTGTTGTGATTTTCGAGATTCGAGCTGGTTGGCGAAACCCTGCCGAGAAAATTGAGCAGTTAGTTGCAAAATCAACATACGTTAAATCGCAGAATGTTTGGAAAGTCTACTGGTTACAGCAAGATTTAAAATGGCACCTCTATGAACCAGTAAGTGAGGCCAAGACATTGGCAGGGTTCCTATCAGTTGTTGATCAAGACACCCATTGCTGTTTCTGGGGGTGATTCTTTGTACCCGCCACATAACAAAGGTCTCAAGGTGACGCGTTACACTCGGCATTTTTGGTATGGAGTTCGGTGTACTTTGTAAGTTTACCGTGGCGCACCTTATCCCAAGCGTTAGGCAAAAGCGTTAAATTTACAGGAGGTTGTTAGATTATTATGAATAGTAAAAGAGCTGCGCAACGTTGGGTTATGGGGGGCGGTGTTTTTAATTGTGTTGTTGCATTTCCATTCTCAATGCCATTTCTACATGAATCATATATTAATTTGTTTAACTGGCTAAATACTGCACTAAGGTTTGGTGGTAATGATTGGATTCCTCCAAATGATGGAGGGAATATGCTATTTCTCAATACTGCTGGTTTAGCATTGTTTCTTGTTGGCATGATGCTCATCTATGCATCGAAGAATGTGTCGTCGCGTATTGAAATTGCATTGTTTAATGGTGTTGTTCGATTAGTTTGGGCTATGGTTGCAATCTATTACTTAGTAAATCATGAAGTGATAAATTTATTGTATTTAATCGTCGCAATCGATTTGATACTTGCATCTTCCTATATCTATTACTACTTCACTATAAAATTCATCAGAAATCATGAAGTAATAGCATAATATGTGGTGAGTGTTTGTTGGAAATATAAACATTTATTGCCTAACAAAACCATTAAATTGACGCGTAGAGTTCGGCAGTTTTGGTGTGAAATTCGGTGCGTTTGGTAAGTTCAGTGGGGCGCAACTTATGGTAAGCGTTATACCTATGTACTGTGCCGATAAGATTTGTTTTTGCGATCAGAATAGTTTTAATCGTACGCGTGTTACATAGTGTTTTGTTTCTTCCGTTGTTAGTCTTGTGCTGATACAAACTAATTATGAGGAGATATGATGGCTAAATTAGGTTATTGTGAAATTAATGGAATTAATCTAAGCCGAAGAAGTAGGAAGGCTGTTTCTGATGTAAAAGGAATCATGAGAAATGGAAATATATTTAGTACGGCTGTATCAACTATTCCACTGTTTCAAATATTTGCGAGTCCGAGTATAACAACTACTGTTGTTGAAACGGGTATAACGATCAGGGAATATCATTGGGAGCTGTTTGCAAGAGCAATGAATTCAGCAGCTCCTATTGTTCGAAATCAGATATTTAAAGTTGCCTATGAACAAGAGATATTCACTTATGGTAAAGAAAGAGAGTTTTGGAGGTGCGTGAGTGAAGCTTCAAAATAGTCTGGTTTTATTAACTTTGTTGTTATCAGCATGTACAACAAGTCCTAATAGTGTAGATGCTTTAAAAAAATGGGATGACAAATATGCAGAATGCTCTAATTTAGCAATATCTAATGCAAATCCATTTCCTGAGTCCGATTGGTTTAATGGGTTGTCATTTGAAGATAAAAAAACTGTTATTGGCTATTTGTATAATTATAACAATAGGCAGTGTATTGAAGTTGAAACAAAACAATTACGTGAGGCTTTAACTCGTGAGGGTAATGAGTCACTTCTTAATATATTTTCTGCTGATTTAAATCCTTTAGAGAATATTGCTAGAGAAAGGATTAAGCATCTAAATATGTCTGAGTTAATGAAACTTCAACAGCAATATCCATGGCCATTTAATCTTACAGGTGTGGTTGAGCAGCTAAACTTGGACTCTAGGTATTAATTTTTGGCATAACAAGGCAATCAAGGGTGACGCGTTACACTCGGCGGTTTTGGTATGGAGTCCGGTGTGCTTTATTGGTTCAGTGGGGCGCACCTTATTGCAGTCGTTTATATGCCATTATTTCTTCCGGTTTAGGTTTCATTGCCGCTGGGTGTTTTGTGGTTTCAATGTGGGTCGCAATGCAGTAAAAATCGTTCAGTGAAATGGTGCGGTTAACCTTAATCTCATTCCAATATTCATTGGTATAAATAGCTTTGTCTCTCTCAAATTCATGAATCCGCACTGTTGGTTTTTGTGCTGGTTCGTTATGATTTTAGTGTTTACTAAGTCGCTGAAATTACGTGGTCAAGTTTGTATTTCAGTTGGCGGTAGCGTGGTGCTTGGGGTTACAGTTAGCATCGCAGTAATGGGTTGTTTTTTCTGCTGTCTCGGTGGGGCGGCCAAGCCGCTTTTTGTTCAGTATTCATATAACAAGCTGTGTAAGTTGACCCTTAACACGTGGCATTTTCACTATGAATTGGCTTTTGTGATTACGGTGTAATGTTTGGGCTAAGGGGCGGGCAACTTCACAAGGGCGTTATATGCCATTTTTTCTTAAGGTTTAGGTGTCATTGCCGCTTGGTGTTTTGTGGTTTCAATGTGGGTCGCAATGCAGTAAAAATCGTTCCGTGAAATCGTGCGGAAACCTTAATCTCATGCCAATATTCATTGGTATAAATAGCATTATCTCTCTCAAATTCATGAATCCGCACTGTTGAATATTGCGTTGGTTCGTTATGATTTCAGTATTTACTAAGTCGCTGAAATTACACTGCCAAGTTACGTTTCAATCGTTGGTAGCATGGTGCTCGGGGTTACAGTCAGCATTGTGAGTTTGGGGGTGTTCACCTGTTGTCTAGGTGGGGCGGCCAAGCCGCTTTAAGTTCAGTGTTCATATAACAAGCTGTGTAAGTTGACCCTTAACACGCGGCATTTTTAGTATGAATTGGCTTTTGTGTTTATGGGGCAATGTTTTGGTTTAGGGGCGGGCAACTTCACAAGGGCGTTATATGCCATTATTTCTAACGGTTTAGGTGTCTTGCCGCTGGTTATTTTGTGGTTTCAATGTGGGTCGCAATGCAGTAATAATCGTTCAGTGAAATAGTGCGGTTAACCTAAGTCTCATGCCAATATTCATTGGTACAAATAGCCTTGCCTCTCTCAGATTCATTAATCCGCACTGTTGAATTTGGTGCTGGTTCGTTATGATTCCAGCGTTTACTAAGTTACTGAAATTACGAAGCCAAGTTTGTATTTTAGTTGGTGGTAGTGTGGTGCTCGGGGTTACAGTCATCATCGTGGCTTTGGGTTGTTTTTCCTGCTGTCTCGGTGGGGCGGCCAAGCCGCTTTAAGTTCAGTGTTCATATAACAAGCTGTGTAAGTTGACCCTTAACACGCGGCATTTTTAGTATGAATTGGCTTTTGTGATTACGGTGTAACCTTTAGGTTTTGGGGCGGGCACCTTCACAAGGGCGTTATATGCCACTTTTTCTTATGGTTTAGGTGTCATTGCCGCTGGGTGTTTTGTGGTTTCAATGTGGGTCGTTATGCAGTAATAATCGTTCAGTGAAATGGTGCGGTTAACCTAAGTCTCATGCAAATATTCATTGGTATAAATAGCATTGTCTCTCTCAAATTCATGAATTCGCACTGTTGAGTATGGTGTCGGTTCGCTATGATTCCAGCGTTTACTAAGTTGCTGAAATTACACTGCCAAGTATGGTTTCAATCGTTGGTAGAT
>NZ_JAKJSI010000083.1:0-6366 GCF_050336695.1 Photobacterium minamisatsumaniensis
AACCGTATATATAACCGTATATATATATAAACAACAGCCTATCTAAAATACTCTTAATAACCTAGACCAATATACCTCTAAATTATTATATAATGATTACCTCATATTACGAGGGAGCCATAAATTAAACAGTCTACCGACTTTTCTATTAACACCCCTACTCAATGTCAAACATCACAACGCTGATGGTTAGAGCTATTGCTAAGTAACTTCAAGCTACAGACTCTTGAAGGAAGTCCTCTTGCGAATTAGAGGAAAATGTTTTCAACAAAAGTACTTTCTTCAAGAAATCTTCGCTGTTGAAGGGGTTTAGGTATAATAATGCTTGAAATAGGCAGAAGGCTCCCCCATAACTATACCCAACAAAAGAGCAAGATTCTTAGGGAGCGAAGTAAACCCATGTACCAATCAATTGCTATCGAATTAAACGAGCAAAACTTACAACAGGTCATTGAGCAATCAATGCAAACCCCTGTATTAATCAGCTTTTGGGCACCTTCAATGCCTGAAACCGCCGAAGTTAACCAAGTTTTAGAGCATGTTGTCGCTTCCTATCAAGGCCAAGTTGCGCTTGCTACGCTAAACTGTGAAACCCAGCAGATGGTTGCCTCGCAATTTGGCGTACGTAGCTTACCAACCGTTGCATTGTTTAAAGATGGCCAACCTGTTGATGGTGCCGCTGGACCACAAACAGAACAAAGCATTCGTGAAATGCTAGCCAAGCATTTACCAAGCCCAGAAGAACTTGAACTTAAAGCGGCGTTAGAGCAAGTCGACGCCCAGCAATTTAACGAAGCACTTCCAGTACTTCGAGAACTCTCGGCTAAATTTGAAAAAAACAGTGTGATCACACTAGCAGTGGCTGAATGCTTAATCGAAACCGCCCAATATGACGAAGCTGAAAATTTACTTGCAACTGTGCTAATGCAAGATCAAGACGCTAAATATAAAGGTTTAATGGCAAAGCTTGAATTACATAAACAAGCAAGTGATTCACCCGAAATCCGTTTACTGGAAGAAAAGCTAGCAGCCCAGCCAGATAACCTCGATATCGTATTCGAACTTGCCGTGCAATACAGTCAAGTGGAGCGTGCCGAAGAAGCGTTAGAACTGCTAATCACTCTGCTACGTAAAGACATGAACTTTGCTGATGGTAATGCGAAAAAGACGATAATGGATATTCTTGCTGCACTCGGCCAAGGCAATGCTATTGCCAGTAAATACCGCCGCCAGCTGTACTCATTACTGTACTAGTCACGCCTTTGAAATAACCACCACCGTATTTTACTGTGGTGGTTTACTGATGCTGGCATAACCCTTCTATTATTGGGCACTCTGCGCCTTCATCTCCTGGGCATTGCTTAGTCAGTACTTCCAATGTTTGCTTCATTTGACGTAATTCATTTATCTTTTCATCAATTTCTAATAACTTTTGCTCCGCTTTAATTTTTACATCAGCACTGCGTCTTTTCGGATCTCTCGAAAAATCCAATAACTCTCGGCTTTCATCCAATGTAAAACCCACCAAGCGAGAACGGCGTATCAAATGCAGCTCATCGACATGCTTCTGGCTATATTGGCGATATCCATTTTCCGCACGTGAAGGCAGTGAAATCGCGCCTTTATCTTCATAAAATCGAATGGTTTTTGCCGTTAAGCCCGTAAGCTTAGCAACCTCACTAATGTTCATTCTTTAACCTTACAGCTACTGTAACCTTTATTTTATTATTCATAATTTAGGCGGCGATACAAGTAAACAATCCTATTGATAAAAAACATTGACCTTCTAGTTAATGGAAGCTTTATGATAGTCATATTACCCCACAATAAGCTGCAGGATTAATGTAGGTCCTATCGGCTTTAGGTTAGTTATTAAGGCAATACGATGGCTAAATTTACCCTCCCATTACGAAAAGTAAGGTGCATGAACTGCGCCAATAAAATTCACACCGCGTTAACCGCTTTGCCGGGGATCAGCAAAGCAAGTATTGATACTAAAAACGCGGTAATAGAGGGTGACATTGACCCCATTGCAGCGATCAATATCATTGACCAACTCGGCTATGAGGCAGGGTATAAATACGACTTGCCTCTTCGTGGGCTCTCGTGTGGCAAATGCGTCAATAAGGTAAAAACCGCCTTAGCAGAAAGCCCTGGCATGATTGATTATCAGGTGAGCAAAACCCGCTTATCCGGACTTGGAACGGTGCCAACCGCCAGTATCATCACTCAAATTGAAGCGCTTGGTTTCCAAGTCCCCGACCTTAGTACATCAACGCTAACTCTCTCAGGGCTTAGCTGTGGTAAATGCGTAGCGAAAGTTGAACAAGCCCTCACCGAGCACCCTGACGTTGAATCATTCGATGTTAGTAAAACCTCTGCAACGATTGCTAGTTATACCAACCAACAATCCCTTATCGAGCTAATTACCAATCTAGGCTTGACTGCCGTTGATGCAAATCATCATGGCATGACTAAAAACGCAGAATCCCAAGTTTCCAGTACACCGCCCCAGCAGAAAAAAGAGTGCAAAGAGCAGAGTCAAAAAGAGTCAGAGCAAGGCAACAAAGCCAACCAGTTTATTCTTTCCGGTATGACGTGTGCGAGCTGTGTCGCTTCCGTTGAAAAAGCCATTGTCTCTGTCAAGGGTGTAGCAAGCGCCAGTGTCAATTTAGCTGAGCGCACTGCGCTAGTGACTGGCTCCGCCTCCACCGATGTCGTCATTCAAGCGATCAGCGATGCGGGTTATGGTGCAGAACTGAGTGAAGATGAACAGTCACGCCGCCAGCGTCAGCAACAACAAAATGAGGTCACGTTTCGCAAGCATATCCGCAATGCCTATATTGCATTAGGTGCTGGTGGGCCGATGATGGCTTGGGGAATGCTAGGTGGTAGCATGATGATCAACTCCCCTCAAGATCAAGTTGGCTGGGGCGCTGTTGGTATACTTACACTTGCTTTACTACTCACCGTTGGGCGACATTTTTTCATTAATGCTTGGAAAGCATTCAAACATCACCGAGCGACCATGGACACATTAGTCGCACTGGGTACAGGCGCAGCTTGGCTGTATTCAATGCTGGTGGTCATAGCCCCAGAGTTACTGCCAATACAAGCAAGACATGTCTATTTTGAAGCCTCTGCGATGATCCTTGGCTTAGTCACCTTAGGCCATGCTCTAGAAGCAAGAGCAAGAAGCCGTACATCAAAAGCCCTTGAACAACTCATGGATCTACAGCCACAAACGGCTGTCATCATCGAACACGGTCAAGAACGAGAGGTCCCTCTTGCTGAAGTAAAAGCAGGCATGCTGCTACGCCTATACCCCGGAGCAAAAGTACCGGTTGATGGCACCATCGTTGACGGCAACAGCTACATTGATGAGTCCATGCTAACAGGCGAACCGATTCCAGCGAATAAGCAGCAAGGTGACCTTCTGCATGCAGGGACCATCAACCAAAATGGCAGCCTGATTTTTAAAGCCGAGAAAATTGGTCACGATACCATGCTCGCAAGGATCATCAGCCTCGTTCGTCAGGCACAAAGCAGTAAACCAGAGCTGGCTCGCCTAGCTGATACTATCTCAAGTATCTTTGTCCCATCGGTAATGATCATCGCCATTATAACGGCTGTAGTATGGTACTACGTTGGCCCAGATCCATCCTCTGTTTACATGCTTGTTGCTGCAACCACAGTACTCATTATTGCCTGTCCATGTGCGTTAGGCCTTGCTACCCCTATGTCTGTCACTGTTGGGGTTGGACGAGCAGCTGAATACGGCGTACTGATCCGAAATGCCGAAGCAATGCAAATCGCGGCTGATGTCGATACTGTTGTACTTGATAAGACAGGTACATTAACCGAAGGCCGGCCTCAACTTGTTGAATTAAAAACATACCATGGTATAGACCATGACGAGCTACTGACCCTGTCAGCCAGCCTTGAACAGGGTTCTGAACACCCTCTTGCAAAAGCCGTTCTTGAAGCTGCTAAAGACAAATCACTTGAGTTACAACCGCTGCAAACATTTAAAGCGAATCCAGGGTATGGGGTAAGTGGCATGGTTGATGGTCATCAGATTTTACTTGGTAACAGCAAGCTGATGGAGCTTCATCAAATCAACATTACCGCTGAGTTATCAGATGCTGATGCCATAAGCCAACAAGGCGCCACGCCGATTTTCATTGCAAAAGATAATCAGTTGATCGGCATCATGGGCATCAGCGACCCACTTCGTCACGATTCAGTCGATGCTATCAAACGACTAAAATCCATGAACCTCGAAGTCATCATGCTTACTGGCGATGTCGAAGCAACAGCGAAAGCCATTGCAATACAAGCGGGGATCGACCATGTGATCGCAGGTGTTTTACCCGATGGTAAAGCCGCCGAAATTTCAGCACTGCAGCAGCAAGGTAAAAAAGTCGCGATGGTCGGTGACGGGATCAATGATGCTCCAGCGTTAGCACAAGCTGAAGTAGGCATTGCAATGGGAAGTGGTAGCGATGTCGCCATTGAAAGTGCGCAATTAACCTTAGTTCGCCACTCATTACATGGAGTCGCTGATGCCTTGCAACTATCAGAGGCGACGTTAAAAAACATGAAACAAAACCTGTTTGGGGCCTTTATTTACAATACATTAGGGATCCCAATTGCCGCTGGTGTTCTATTCCCATTTACAGGGGCGCTCTTAAGCCCTGTTGTCGCAGGCGCCGCAATGGCTCTGTCTTCCATCACCGTGGTGAGTAATGCCAACCGACTTCGTTTGTTCCGCCCTAAGGGCAGTACACACCGCACTTCCCCTACAGCTAAGGAGCAATAATATGGTTGCCATTATCGGTATCACTGCCATTGTTTTTATTGTTTGGTGGTTCTGGCTTCATCCTGATAAATAGCCACAACGACAGATAGCTGATATAACCAAGGTATCATTAGTTTTCTCAGCTATCTGTCTTATGTTCTTATCTCGCTTTTCATCTAGACTTTCAACACTGTGCTGGCTACTGCCATTCATCGCTACGTCAGCCTACTCCGCCCCGATGGTGTGGCTTGCCAAAGACAGCCAACGTGAATTTATTTTTTTAGGTTCAATTCACGCCGGTAATGAAACGTTATACCCTCTACCATCTCCGTTTCTCGACCATTGGAAAGACGCTGATGCTTTGGTCGTCGAAGCCAATATCCTCAAACCTGCGAATACAGCACTCAAACCAAACCAGCCTACTACGACCCAATTACTCGACCATGCTGAAAAAGAAAAGCTCGCTCAAGTCACTAAACAAACACATCAATCCTACCCTTCATTGCTAAATAGCCCACCTTGGCTTGCAGCGATCCAACTCCAAATGGATATGGCTAAGCAAGTCGGTCTAACGCCTGAGCAAGGTATTGATATCACCCTGTTACAACGAGCCAATGAAGAAAGACGCCCCATTCTTGAACTAGAAAGTATTCAGCAACAAATTGAAATGATGGAATCATTTGACGATCACGGCAAAGATTTACTCATGACAACAGTAAATGATTGGGGTGAGATGCAGACTCAGCTTAGTTGTCTTGTAGACGCATGGAAAGCCGGTGATCACCAGCAATTATTATCACTATTTGAAGATAGTCAGTACTCTGACGACACCGACGACACATTAATTTTTGAACGCAATCATAAGTGGGCATCACTGCTTTCAACGTCACCGCTGTATCAACAAGGCCGTTTTATCGTCGTGGTAGGCGCATTGCACCTCTTTGGAGAGCAAGGTGTGCCAGCATTACTTGAGCAGCAGGGATTTGAAGTTAGTCTATTAACACAAGGTGAAAGAAGTAATTGTCGCTTGTAGCTAGTCATAAGACCGGAACGCGCAGTTGAGGTTTACGAAGAGTGGTCGGTGAAGAGGACAAATCGAGGCAATGGTAACCCCCGCCCCTCTGGTCCGCTTATACCAAGAGCTGCGATGCACTACCAAGTGCGCTATTCAATGACTTCACTAAACACCCAAAACGAAAAAAGCCTGCGTCATAAGACCGGGACGCGCAGTTGAGGCTTTCGAAAAGTGGTCGGTGAAGAGGCCAAATCGAGGCAATGATAACCCCCGACCCTCTGATCCGCTTATACCAAGAGCTGCGATGCACTACCAAGTGCGCTATTCAATGACTTCACTAAACACCCAAAACGAAAAAAAGCCTGCGTTATAAGACCGGGACGCGCAGTTGAGGCTTTCGAAAAGTGGTCGGTGAAGACGCCAAACCTAGGAAACAGGGAACCCCCGACCCTCTGGTCCGCTTATACCAAGAGCTGCGATGCACTACCAAGTGCGCTATTCAATGACTTCACTAAACACCCAAAACGAAAAAAGCCTGCGTCATAAGACC
>NZ_JAKJSI010000084.1:0-6304 GCF_050336695.1 Photobacterium minamisatsumaniensis
TATTTGTATTGATTAAAAATGTTTTATAAAAGCAAATATAGAGATTTGAAGATAGACATGATCTCTTTAGCAGATTATTTTTTATATAGCAGATAGTCAAAGATAGCGTTTAAACGTATTAAGTACATATTAATAATTATCATCTAATTAATCTATTTATATAAATAATCTTACAACAGAAGGTATGTCGAATGATCAAAAAACGTATTGTCATTGCACTTGGTGGAAATGCAATGTTGAAACGCGGTGAAGTGTTATCAGCAGAAAATCAATATAAAAATATAAAAACAGTCTCTTCCTTGATAAGCCAACTTTCAGACGAATACGCCATTACAATTGTGCATGGTAATGGCCCACAAGTCGGCTTACTTGCGCTGCAAGACCAAGCCTATGCAGAAGTGCCATCTTATCCTCTTGATGTGCTGGTAGCTGAAACACAAGGAATGATTGGATATATGATTGCGCAATCTTTGACGCAATATGGGGTGAAAGATGTTTCTTGCTTACTAACAAGAGTGAGTGTGGATGCCAATGACCCTGCGTTTGAGGATCCAACAAAATTCATCGGCCCTGTTTATGCACCTAGCCAACAAAAAGCATTAGAGCAGCAATATGGCTGGCAGATGAAAGCTGATGGAGAATATGTCCGACGAGTTGTTGCATCGCCTTTCCCACAGAAGGTCATTGAGGCTAAAACAATTAGTCATTTACTTGATAACGGTGAGCTGGTTGTTTGTTGTGGTGGTGGTGGAATGCCCGTTGTCGGTGAAAATGAAAAACAGACAGGCGTTGAAGCTGTTATAGATAAAGATCTTGTCGCATCGATGTTAGCCAAGCAGCTTAAAGCAGATCATTTACTGATTTTAACAGATGCCGATGCTGTTTATGTGGATTGGGGGACGGTAAATCAAAGGGCCTTACGCGATGTTACTTCTTCACAAATGAAGCCTTTTGCTGTGCCTGATGGTGCCATGGGGCCAAAAGCGGAATCGGTAATCAGTTTTGTTGAAGCAACAGGTAATGTTGCATTTATTGGTGCTTTACAAGATGTTGAAGCGATTTTAGCAGGAGAAAAAGGAACATGTATTCGTCCTGAATTGGTTATTTCCCCCGCTGAATCAGATTTATTGGTCCATTGATAAATCAATATTCTGTAAGAACCCTTCAACCATTGGTTCTCTTCGGTTAAATGCGTCAATGATCCATTTAGTGACTTTACCACAAGACTCATGACGCCAACCAAGTGATAGTGGAGACGGCATTCGGCTCCACTGTACTTTTTTCTCGATTAACTCTCCGTCTTCGATTAACGGTAATGCATAATTGGTTGGCAAAAAGCCGATACCCGCCCCATTCCGGTGACATGCTAATTTGGTCGAAAGGTCGGGGACTTTTATTTCTTTTTGATCTCGTAAAAGCCAGCCAGTTCGTTTGTTTATATGCTGAGAGGTATCTTCTATATTAATTGCAGGGTAATTGCGTAACTGTGATTCTTTTAGCGTACCTTCTGCTTTAACAAGAGGGTGTAATGGCGATAGAACAAACGTCCAGCTTAATCGACCTAATGGTTGCATTGCAATTTGATTATCAATGCTGTCTCGGCCTGGAACACCAATTGCGAAGTGGTAATCGTTATTCAATAAATCATCCCAAACGCCCATGTAAACAGCGCTAGATATATTAATTTCAGTAAATGGGAACTCTTTATGTAATGCTGAAATTAGCGATGCAACAGCTTGTTCATTAAATAACAAGTTATTGACGACAATATTTATTTTTCTTTCTACGCCGTCTGCGATTTGTTGAAGGTCTTGTGGGATGCTATTCATCCATTCAAGCCATTTATAACAATGACTTAATAAATGTTCACCAGCGGGTGTTAAATGTACACTCCTTGTTGTTCTCGTGAAAAGTTGGGTGCACATGTCCTCTTCTAGCACTTTAATGCGATAGCTAATTGCCGCGGGTGTTTTATGAAGTGCTTCTGCAGCTTTAGAAAAATTACTAAACTCAGCAACTTTCATAAAAGAGCGGACAGTCTCTCTATCTAACATTCGTTATCCTTGCTTTTTATAGTAAATAATAATGTATTCTATCTACGTATAAATACAAAATATTGATCGAAAATATAAAAAAGTAATAATTGGGTTTTTAAATGTAAAAAATGTTGGTGGATATAATAAAGGTTGTCTTACGTGAGGTTTTACCATAAGGCTATAGTTCCAGTGTATCAATGCAGTTAAATTCGTGATGTTGTTCACGAAATCGTTTCTTAAATATAATTTGAAAGCGGCATGTGGAGTTTTTGAAAAAGTATAACAATGAAATGAGTGTGATGAAGCTCATAAATTATTATAAATAAATATATTACTTTCTGTTTAAGACAAAGAAAAAGAGCAATTTATCCGCTCAATTATTGTGTTGGGATATAAATTTATAGGGGTTAACAAGGTGGTAATCCATGATTCAGGCATTTATTAAAAAAGGCAGCTTTCAAGACTCTGTAAGCTTGATGCTAATTTCAAAGCAGCTAAGTAATAGTAAAGATGTTGATGAAGTTTCCGTTATGATGGGAACGCCCGCAAACAAATCGCTACTCGAAGCAACAGGGTTATGGCACTCAACGTTCGATGATGCAACTCCCAATGATATATGCGTTGCTATTCGTACATATGACAATGCTAGCAGCGATATTTCACAATCAATTTCACTTGCACTAGATAAAGCACTAGACGAAATTGCTCAATCAAATAACAGTGGTAAAAGGTTAGTAAAAGCGCGCCGCTGGCAAACGGCAATGCAACGTCAACCAAACTCAAACCTTGCGTTGATATCGGTTGCGGGTGAATACGCCTTTGAAGTCGCCGATGAAGCGTTAACTCAGGGCCTAAATGTCATGTTGTTTTCAGATAACGTTGATATTCAAGAAGAGGTTTGCTTAAAAGGCAGAGCAGCGGGTAAGGGTCTTATCGTGATGGGACCAGATTGTGGCACCGCAATGGTTGCAGGTGCGCCACTGGCATTTGCTAACTCAGTACCGAATGGTCAAATAAGTATTGTTGGCGCTTCGGGTACGGGTATTCAAGAGCTTGCTTCTCAAATTTGCTTGAATGGCCACGGCATTAATCATGCCATTGGTTTAGGTGGTCGAGACTTATCTGAACACGTTGAAGGCCGAAGCGCCCTCGCCGCATTAGACATGTTAGACAATGACGATGAAAGTAAAGTGCTTGCTTTTGTTTCAAAACCACCATCGCCTCGCGTTGAAGAAATCGTTATCGCCAAAATGAAATCACTGTCTAAACCTGTAGTGGCTTTATTTTTGGGGACGAAGCATAGCTGCGCTCGTGATGAGAATGTTTTCTTTGTCAATAGCCTTGCTGATGCAGGACGTTTATCAGCGATGCTGGCCAGTGTTCAGCTGTACAGCGATGATCTTGCATCGGTGCAGGGTAAAAAAATACTCGGATTATACACCGGGGGTACGTTAGCTGCTGAAGCGGCAATGTTGTTAGCTGATAATCTAGGTCTTGCCATTGATAGTGCGCACCCTATGGGCACGATGCTTGATGCTGATGGGCATAAGATCATTGATTTAGGTGATGATCATTATACAGTTGGTCGCCCACACCCAATGATTGACCCAAGTACGCGTTCAGATGAGATTGAAGCCCGCGCAACAGAGAGTAGCATAGGTATAATGTTGGTAGATCTTGTTCTTGGTTATGGCGCGACGCTAGACCCTGCAGCGCCATTAGTTGAAGCGATTGAGCAAGTAAGACAAATACGACAATCCAATCCATTGCATGTCATCGCCACCGTCACAGGCACAGAGTCAGACCCTCAACAGCGTTCATCTCAAATTGAAATACTGGAAAAAGCCGGTGTTGTTGTTGTTTCGAACCTTGAAGAGGCAGTATTACTTGCAGAAAAACTGACGCAAGTGACGCCATTAGTTGAGCCGTCAACGAAGCCATCTTTACTTGAGGGTGTTCAAGTTATTAACGTTGGCCTACGTAGCTTTGCAGAAGACCTTCAATCAGCAGAAACGCCTGTTGTTCATTATCAGTGGGCACCTATTGCCGGTGGGAATAAATCGCTCGCCAGTCTATTAAAACATCTGAAATAGGGAAAGTTAGAATGTATTCAACAATTGATGATGCAAATAATGCGGTAATCGAAAAAATTAAAAATGCACGTCCATTTTGGGTTGATGTTGCAGTCGCTGGTGATGTTATTCCATGGCTGAAAGATGGGATGAACTTGCTACATGCCGGCCCACATATTGACTGGAATGATATGACAGGACCAATGAAAGGTGCATGTATCAGTGCTTGTCTATATGAAGGTTGGGCAGCATCAGATGTCGAGGCTTTATCTTTACTCGAAGGTGGAAAAGTCAAATTTAGTCCATGTCACCACCATAATGCTGTGGGCCCAATGGGGGGCATTACTTCAGCAACCACACCCGTTATTGTGGTCGAGAACAAAGCCGATGGTAACTACGCCTACTGCAATATGAATGAAGGCATTGGTAAAGTGATGCGCTTCGGGGCATACGGTGAAGAAGTGCAACAACGCTTATGCTGGATGCGTGATGAGCTTCAACCTGTGTTAAAAGCGGCTTTAGCCAATACAGAAGGTGGACTTGACCTGAGTACCCTAATGGCCCAAGGGATCACGATGGGTGATGAATTCCATCAGCGAAATATTGCTTCATCGTCTTTATTGCTAAGAACACTTGCACCAAAATTGGCAGTACTGGATATAGATAAAGACGTATTGGCACGTGTTTATGAATTCCTAAGCATTACTGATCAGTTCTTCTTAAACTTGGCGATGGCATTTTGTAAAGCGGCGATGGACGCAGGGGCGACGGTTCAAGCTGGCAGTGTTGTGACGGCGATGACCCGAAACGGAAAAGACTTCGGTATTCGTGTCAGTGGATTAGGGGATGAATGGTTCACAGCACCAGTAAATACTCCAGAAGGGCTCTATTTTACGGGTTATTCACAAGAACAAGCCAACTCAGATATTGGCGACAGTGCCATTACCGAAACCTATGGCATTGGTGGTGCAGCGATGATTGCAGCTCCTGGTGTTACGCGATTTGTTGGTGTGGGCGGAGTAGATGTCGCGCTGGATGTTTCTGAAGAAATGGCTGAAATCTATATTGCTCAAAATAACCTGCTACAAATTCCATCTTGGAACTTCCAAGGTGCTTGTTTAGGTCTTGATGTACGTAATGTTGTCGAAACGGGTATTACACCCATCATCAACACAGGCATTGCGCATAAAGAACCGGGTATTGGTCAAATTGGTGCCGGAACAGTTAGAGCACCATTGGCTTGCTTTGAAAAAGCATTGGAAAAACTGGCAGAAAAAATGGGTGTAGAAGCATAAACATTAGTGGCAGCCATGTGCTGCCTTAATGGAGGTAATGATGATATTAGAAGCAATAGCATGCAGCCGTACAGCACCATCAAGGTCGGGTTCCATTCGATTACTTGGTAGAAGTTCAAAGGCAATTAATTTTGTGACTGAAGACCAACGCGTACTGACGTTACATCGAGAGGGGTGTGGTTTAGGACCTTCTGGCTGGATGGTTGCAGATTGTGACTTCATGGCGCTGTATCATCTTACTGAGCAAGATTTACCGATTACACTATCAAATCAAAAAATAGAGCTTGGTCAACATTGTCTACATATGGGCAGTAACCCTATAAAGATGATGATACCGAAAGAAAGAACATTAAACATAGACTGGTTAGAAACACGTTTAGCGTCATTGAGTATGCAAGAAACGGGTTTGTATGGAATATTATCTCATGCTATTCGTCAGCCTATAGGGGAAGAATTAAATAATATTCTATATCCATTAAAGCAATGGCTGAAAGGAGATGTACCTAATTGGCGTCAATTAATTGGTGCGGGGCCTGGATTAACACCAAGTCACGATGACATGATTGTTGGAATGTTGTTTGTTGCATACCATGATGAGAAATTGTCTAACATTGCTAGTGAATTACTACCAGAATCGACAAATCTCTATGAGTTAACAACATCAGTCAGTGCTAGCTACTTAGAACAGGCAAGAAATGGTTTTTTTTCCGAGCCATTACTCAATCTTTCTATCTTTAGTGATAACCAACGAGAGTTTAACCGAGCGATTAGTCGATTACTTCAGCATGGCCATTACTCTGGTGCAGATACATTACTGGGTATCTATCTATGTTTATCATTACTAAAAAATCAAAAGTAATTAATTCATTAAAAAATTTAAAAAGTCCACACGTTATAAAAT